>JAKONM010000096.1 GCA_022701925.1 Microbacteriaceae bacterium | reverse complement strand
CGACGGTCGGCGTGCCGCAGCGCCAGGGCCGTCGGCAGCAGGTCGCGCTCGACCGCGAAGCCCCGCGCCTGCAGGGCGGCCCGCGCGACCGGCAGCAGCGCGACGTCGAGCACCAGGTCCAGGTCGTCGTGCGGACGCGTCTGCTCGCCGAGCAGGGCGTCGATCCCCCAGCCGCCGTCGACGACCGCGGGCGCGCCCGCCTGCTGCAGCAGGTCCAGCAGCGCCAGCGCCTGCTCGGCGGAGACGCTCACCGCGGGTACGGCACGTCGCCGCGCTCGAGCATCGCCACGAGCCGGCCGATGCGGGCCGCTCGGGCGGACGCGCTCGGCGCGGTCGCCGTGCGGTGCAGCACCGCGTAGCGGTTCGCGGCGTCGAGGCCTGCGAACGCCGCCGCCGCCACGGGCGAGGCCTCGAGGGCCGCCGCCAGGTCCTCGGGCACCTGCGCGCTCGCGGCGCCGGCGTACGCCCGCTGCCACCGCCCGTCCGCGCGGGCGCGCTCGACCTCGGCACGGCCCCGGGGCCGCATCCGCCCCTCCCCCTCCAGCCGCTCGACCAGGCCGATGTTGCGCTGCGACCAGAGCGACGCGCGCCGTCGGGGCGTGAACCGCTCGCTGAAGGTCGCGGCGTCGACGGAGCGCTTCTGCCCGTCGATCCAGCCGCTGCAGAGCGCCTCGTCGAGCGCCTGGGCGTACGTCAGCGAGGTCGGGGAGGTCGTGCCCTTCTTCGCCAGCCGCAGCCAGACCCCGTGCGCGTCGTCCTCGTGCTCGTCGAGCCAGGCGCGCCAGGCGGTCGCGTCGGCCACCACCAGCTCCTCGGCGTCCTCCACGGCCTCACTGTACGAAAGCCGAAACATGCAGGCCCTAGCGTCTCGGACATGTCGCAGAGCACCACCACCGACGCACCCGACGCCGTGGGCCGCTACGAGGCCGAGCAGGAGCTGCCCGACCGGCTGCGCGCGGACGTCCGGATGCTGGGCGAGCTGCTGGGCCGGGTGCTGCGGGAGAGCGGCTCCCCCGGCCTGTTCGAGGACGTGGAGCAGCTGCGCACGGCGACGATCGAGGCCTACACCGACGCCACCGGCGACGCCTTCGCCCGGGCCTCGGCGATCGCGGACTCGTTCTCGATCGAGCGGGCCGACGAGGTCGCCCGCGCCTTCACCGCCTACTTCCACCTGGTGAACCTGGCGGAGGAGCACCAGCGCGTGCGGGTGCTGCTGCAGCGGGAGGGCACCCGCCAAGACCCCGCCGACTCCGTCGCCAGCGCCTTCCGCGACCTGGCCGCGCAGGTCGGGCGGGACGAGGCGCTGGAGCGGCTGCGCGCCATGCGCTTCCACCCCGTGTTCACCGCCCACCCCACCGAGGCGCGGCGGCGTGCGGTGTCGAGCAGCATCCGCCGCCTGGGCGACCTGCTCGACCGGCACGACGGGGTGCAGACCGAGTCCGCCGACCGGCGGGTGCAGGGCGCGATGCTGGAGGAGGTCGACCTGCTGTGGCGCACGGCGCCCCTGCGGCCGGAGAAGCCCTCGTCGCTCGACGAGGTGCGCTCGATCATGGCCGTGTTCGACGAGACGCTGTTCACCACCGTGCCGGCCGTCTACCGGCGCATCGACGAGGCGCTGCAGGGCGACGACGCCGGCTCCGCGCGGCCGCTGGTGCAGCCCTTCGTGCGACTCGGCACCTGGGTGGGCGGCGACCGCGACGGCAACCCCTTCGTGACCGCCGCCGTGACGCGCCAGGCCGCCGGCATCGCCGCCGAGCACGTGCTGCTGGGCCTCGAGCGCGCCGCGGGCCGCGTGGGCCGGGCGCTGACGCTCGACGCCGCGACGACGCCCCCCTCCGACGACCTGCTGGCGCTGTGGCGGCGGATGGCCGCCGTGGACGAGGAGGCCGCCGCTGAGATCGCCAAGCGATCGCCGGACGAGCCGCACCGCCGCGTCGTCCTGCTGCTGATGCGCCGCATCGCGGCCACCCGCACGCGCGACGCCGACCTGGCCTTCCACGACCCCGACGAGCTGCTGGCCGACCTGCAGGCGGTGCAGCGCTCCCTGCTGGCCGGCGGCGCCCGTCGCCAGGCGCACGGGCACCTGCAGCAGCTGATCTGGCAGGTGCAGACCTTCGGCTTCCACCTGGCCGAGCTGGAGGTGCGGCAGCACTCCGCGGTGCACCGCAAGGTCCTGGCCGAGCTCGATGCGGGCGGCCCGCTCTCGGAGCAGGCGGAGGAGGTGCTGCAGACCGTCCGCGCGGTCGGCTGGATCCAGCGGCGGCACGGGCCGCGTGCGGCCGGCCGCTACGTCGTGTCCTTCACGCAGTCCGCGGACGACCTGCTGGCGGTGCACCGGCTGGCCCGCGCGGCCGCCGGGCCCGACGAGGAGCCGCCCGTGCTCGACGTCGTGCCGCTGTTCGAGACCTTCGCGGACCTGCAGGCGGCGCCCGGGATCCTGGCCGAGATCGTGCAGCACCCCGAGTTCGCCGACCGCCTGCAGCGCACCGGGCGCCGCATGGAGGTGATGCTCGGCTACTCCGATTCGTCCAAGGACGTGGGCCCGGTCGCCGCGACGCTGGCGCTGTATGAGGCGCAGCGGCGCATCGCGGCCTTGGCCGCCGAGAACGGCATCGAGCTGACCCTGTTCCACGGCCGCGGCGGTGCGCTGGGACGGGGCGGCGGACCCGCGAACTCGGCGATCCTGGCGCAGCCGCCCCACTCCGTCGACGGACGCTTCAAGCTGACGGAGCAGGGCGAGGTGATCTTCGCCCGCTACGGCGGCCGCGACATCGCGATGCGCCACATCGACCAGGTGGGCGCCGCGGTGCTGGCCGCCAGCGCTCCGGCCATCGAGCGGCGGAACGAGGAGGCGGCGGAGCGGTACGCCGACGTCGCCGACGCCATGGACCGGGCCTCGCGCGACCGCTTCTTCGCGCTGGTGAAGGCCCCCGGCTTCGCCCCGTGGTTCGCCACGGTGACCCCGATGGAGGAGATCGGGCTGCTGGCCCTGGGCTCCCGGCCCGCGCGGCGAGGCCTGTCGGTGGAGTCGCTGGAGGACCTGCGGGCGATCCCGTGGGTCTTCGCGTGGACGCAGGCGCGCATCAACCTGGCCGGCTGGTTCGGCCTGGGCACCGCGCTCGAGACGGTGGGCGACGAGGAGCGGCTGCGGGCCGCGTACGCCGAGTGGCCGCTGTTCCGCACCCTGATCGACAACGTCGCGATGGGCCTGGCGAAGGCGGACGAGCGCATCGCGCGCCGCTACCTGGCGCTGGGCGACCGGGACGACCTGGCCGCGACGGTGCTGGAGGAGATGGCGCTGACCCGGTCGTGGGTCGTGCGCATCGCGGGCGGCGGGCGACTGCTGGCGAACAAGCCGGTGCTGCAGCGCGCGGTGAAGCTGCGCAGCCCCTACGTCGACGCCCTGTCGCTGCTGCAGCTGCGGGCGCTGCGCGGCCTGCGGGCGGCGCCGCAGGGCGCGGAGGCGGACCCCGAGCTGCGCCGCCTGCTGCTGCTGGCGGTCGGCGGAGTCGCGGCGGGGCTGCAGAACACCGGCTGATCCGGGCGGGTTCGCGGATCCGCAATTCCTCCCCGACACACCGGCCCGGATGCGTCCAGCGTCGGCGGGTCGTCGAGGATCTGCGGATCCACGGAGGTTCTGCGGATCCGCGAGCCTCGGGGCTGCGCGTCGACTGGGAGTTCTGAGCACGCGGGCTGTGGATGCTCGTACAGTCGAGGCACCGGGCGCGCCGTTGCGCCCGGTGCCCACGAGAAGAGGACGCCGATGTCCGCAGGCCTGCTGTCCCGGGAGCGCATCGTCGCTCCGCCCGACTGGAGCCGATGGCTGGTGCCGCCGGCCGCGCTGGCGATCCACCTGTCGATCGGCGCCGTCTACGCCTGGAGCGTCTTCAAGTCGCCCCTGCAGGAGACGTTCGGCGTCTCCGGGGTCGTGAGCGCGCTGCCCTTCACCTTCGGCATCGTGGTGCTCGGCCTCTCCGCCGCGGTGTTCGGCACCGCGGTGGACGCGCGAGGCCCGCGCTGGGCGATGACCGTGTCCGCGCTCTGCTACGTCGGCGGGCTCCTGGTGTCGGCCCTCGGCGCCGCGACGGGCCAGGTCTGGCTGATCGTGCTCGGCTACGGCGTCATCGGCGGCGTCGGGCTGGGCATCGGCTACATCTCGCCGGTCTCCACGCTGATGAAGTGGTTCCCCGACCGCCCGGGCATGGCGACCGGCTTCGCGATCATGGGCTTCGGCGGCGGCGCGCTGATCGCGAGCCCCTGGACCAACCAGCTGTTCGGCTGGTTCGGCACGGAGGCGGGCGGGCTGGCCGCCACCTTCCTGGTGCTCGCCGTCACCTACGCCGTGCTGATGGCCCTGGGCGTGGCCCTGATCCGCGTGCCGCCCGAGGGGTGGACGCCGCCGGCGACGCGCACCTCCGACCGCCCGAAGCGGGAGCGCCCCGCCGGCCCCGACCGCACGGCCGCCCAGGCGATCCGCACGCGGCAGTTCTGGCTGCTCTGGGTCGTCCTGTGCTTCAACGTGACCGCGGGCATCGGCATCCTGGAGCGGGCGGCGCCGATCTACAGCGACTTCTTCCCCGACGCGCCCTCCGCCGCGGCGCTGACCGCCGCCGCCGCCGGGTTCGTCGCGATCCTGTCGCTGGCGAACTCCGCCGGCCGCATCGCCTGGTCGAGCCTGTCCGACGTGCTCGGCCGCAGGAACAACTACCGCATCTACCTCGGCGGCGGCGCGCTGCTCTACCTGGTGGTCGTGCTGCTGCAGGACGCGAGCAAGCCGCTGTTCCTGGTCGCGAGCATCCTGGTGCTGTCGTTCTACGGCGCCGGCTTCGCGACCGCGCCCGCCTACCTGCGCGACCTGTTCGGCACGAAGCAGGTGGGCGCCATCCACGGGCGCCTGCTGACCGCCTGGTCGTTCGCCGGGGTGCTGGGGCCCGTGATCGTGAACGCCATCGCCGACGCCCGCGTGGAGGCCGGCGTCGAGGGCCCGGCCCGCTACACCACCGCGTTCGTGATCATGATCGTGCTGCTGGTGGTGGCGCTGGTCTGCAACGAGCTGATCCGCGTGCCGGAACCGCCCGCCGACGCGGACGCGGACGCGGTGCGCGCCACCAGGACGGAGGCCGTGCGATGAGCGCGACGACGAGCGGCACGCCCGTGAGGAGCAGGAAGGCGCTGGGCGTCGTCGCCTGGCTGTGGGTCGGGCTGCCGTTCGCCTACGGGCTGGTGCTGCTAGTGGCGAAGATCCCCGCCCTGTTCTCGGTCTGACCGGCCGCCCGGATCCGCGGTCCCCGCCGCCGATCCGGGCGAGCGGGCGACCCGCCCGCACGGATAGCCTGATCGGATGGCCACTTCACCCGACGCGACCGTCGAGACCGATTCCGACGCGGAGCAGCGTGGCACCTTCACCGATCTGGGGCTCGCCCCCGCGGTGCTGAAGGCGCTGCGCGACGTCGGCTACGAGACCCCCTCCGCCATCCAGGCGGCCACCATCCCGCCGCTGCTCGCGGGTCGGGACGTCGTCGGCCTGGCGCAGACCGGCACCGGCAAGACCGCCGCCTTCGCCCTGCCCGTGCTGTCCCGGCTGGTGCCCGGCGGCACGCTGCCCCAGGCGCTGGTGCTGGCGCCCACCCGCGAGCTGGCGCTGCAGGTCTGCGAGGCGTTCGAGCGCTACGCCTCCCACCTGAAGCACGTGCACGTGCTGCCCATCTACGGCGGCCAGGGCTACGGCACGCAGCTGTCGGCGCTGCGCCGCGGCGTCGACGTGGTGGTCGGCACCCCCGGCCGCATCATGGACCACCTGGAGAAGGGCACGCTCGACCTCTCCGAGCTGACCTACCTGGTGCTCGACGAGGCCGACGAGATGCTGAAGATGGGCTTCGCGGAGGACGTCGAGACGATCCTCGCCCAGACGCCCGCGACGAAGCAGGTCGCGCTGTTCTCGGCGACGATGCCCGCGCAGATCCGGCGGATCTCGCAGCAGTACCTGCGCGACCCGCAGGAGATCACGGTCAAGAGCCGCACGACCACCTCCACCAACACGACCCAGCGGTACCTGGTCGTGTCGCAGGCGCAGAAGATCGACGCGCTGACGCGCATCCTCGAGGTCGAGAACTTCGAGGCGATGATCGTGTTCACGCGCACGAAGGGCGCGACCGAGCAGGTGGCCGAGAAGCTGCGGGCCCGCGGCTACAGCGCCGCGGCGATCAACGGCGACGTGGCGCAGCCGCAGCGCGAGCGCACGGTCGAGCAGCTGCGCACCGGGAAGCTGGACGTGCTGGTCGCCACCGACGTGGCTGCGCGCGGCCTGGACGTCGAGCGCATCAGCCACGTCGTGAACTTCGACATCCCGGTCGACACCGAGTCGTACGTGCACCGGATCGGCCGCACGGGCCGCGCCGGCCGCAGCGGCGACGCGATCAGCTTCGTGACGCCGCGCGAGCGCCGCATGCTGCTGGCGATCGAGAAGGCGACCCGGCAGCCGATGACCGAGATGGCGCTGCCCAGCGTCGACGACGTCAACGCCACCCGCCTCACCCGGTTCGACGACTCCATCACCGCCGCGCTCGGCCGCGCCGACGAGATCCGGCAGTACCGCGACGTGATCGACCACTACGTGAGCCACCACGACGTGCCGGAGGCCGACGTGGCCGCGGCGCTGGCGCTGGTCGCGCAGGGCGAGACACCGCTGCTGCTGACCCCGGAGGCGGACCGGCGGGAGCGGTTCGCCGACTCCGGATCGCGCGGCGCCGGTGCCGGCGACCGGCCGGACCGCGGTCCGCGCGAGCGCGGCGGCCCGAAGGCGACCTACCGCATCGCCGTCGGCAAGCGGCACCGGGTGGAGCCCCGGCAGATCGTCGGCGCGCTGGCGAACGAGGGCGGACTCGGTCGCGGCGACTTCGGCGCGATCCAGATCCGGCCGGACTTCTCGCTGGTCGAGCTGCCCGCGGACCTGTCGCCCGACGTGCTGAACCGGCTGTCCGGCACCCGCATCAGCGGGCGGCTGATCGAGCTGCGGCCCGACCAGGGGCCTGGAGCCCGTCCGCGCGGCGAGCGGTCGGAGCGCCCGGAGCGCCGCGACCGGCCGGACCGGCCCGCCCGCGGTGACCGTGCGGAACGCGGGGACCGACCCGAGCGGAACGAGCGTCCGGAGCGCAAGCCCCGGCACTGAGCCGGTCCGGTCAGCGGCGGGCGTCCTCGCGGGCGCGCACGGCATCGACCGCCGACGACTCCGCCGGCGGACGCGTCCACGGCGACGGCTCCGGCTCCGGGTGCCGCAGCGTCTGCACCGCGCTCAGCAGGACGCCGAGCGCGATCGCGACGAACGAGCCCCAGTCGTTGGCCGGGACGCCGAGCAGGCGATCGCTGGTGGGATCGATGCGGATGGCCTCCAGCACGGAGCGCGCGACCCCGTACCAGATCAGGTACAGGCCGAAGGCGCGGCCCCACTGCAGCCGGACGCGACGGCCCAGCAGCACGATGAGCGCGGCGCCCAGCAGGTTCCACAGCAGCTCGTAGAGGAACAGCGGCTGGAAGAGGGTACCCGCCGGCAGGCCCGCCGGGAAGGCGCGGTTCGTCGACTCGATCTCGAGGCCCCACGGCAGGGTCGTGGGGAGCCCGAACAGCTCGTGGTTGAACCAGTTGCCCAGCCGACCGACCGCCTGGGCGACCATCAGGCCCGGCGCCAGCGCGTCGGCGAAGGACCACAGCCGCACCCCGGCCCGCCGGCAGGCGATCAGCGCGCCGACCGCGCCGCCGATCAGGCCGCCGTAGATCGCGTTGCCGCCGTCCCAGATCGCGAACACCCGCCACAGGTCCGCGCCCGGGTGGAAGTAGTCGCCGGTGTGCGTGAGCACGTGGTAGATCCGCGCGCCGACGATCCCGAGGGGCACGGCCCAGATCGCGGCGTCGACCACGAAGCCGGAGGGCACGCCCCGCGCCTCCAGGCGACGGCCGGTGATGACCACGGCCGCGACGATGCCGGCCAGGATGCATAGCGCGTAGGTGTGCAGGGTGAACGGCCCCACCTGCCAGGTCGCCCACGCCAGGGGCGGGCTGGGGATGGACTGCACGGGTGCGCCGACGACCACGGGACCTCCTCGCCGCCCGGGGTTCGGGCGGGATCGACGGGAGGCTAGTCCGCATCCCGCCGGCGCACGGGCGCGCCGCCTAGCCTTCGGCGCATGCCAGCCCGCAGCTTCGACGTCGTCCTCACCGGAGCGACCGGCGCCGCCGGCAGACGGGCGGCCGAGCACCTGCGGGACCACGGCGGCGACGCCCGCATCGCGCTGGCGGGCCGCTCCCCCGAGCGGCTCCGCGCCGTGCGGGACGACCTCGGGGTCGACTGGCCGGTGCTGGTCGCGGACTCCCTGGACCGCGAGGCGCTCGACGACGTCGCCGCGCAGACCGCGGTGGTCGCGACCGCGGTCGGCCCCTACTCGCGCTGGGGCATGCCGCTGGTGGAGGCGTGCGCGGACGCCGGCACCTCCTACTGCGACCTGACCGGCGAGATCCTGTTCATGCGCGACTCGATCGACCTGGTGCACGAGCGCGCAGCGGCCTCCGGCGCCCGCATCGTGCACGCCTGCGGCTACGACTCGGTGCCCAGCGACCTGGCCGTGCACCTGCTGGCGGCCCGCGCCGCCGCCGACGGCCAAGGCACGCCGGGCACCACCCGGCTGCTGGCTCGGGGACGCGGCGGGGTGGGCGGCGGCACGATCGACTCCGCCCGGGCGCAGGTGGACGAGGTGCTGGCCGACCGCAGCCGACTGCGGGTGCTGGCCGACCCGTACGGCCTCAGCCCCGACCGCGCGAAGGACCCCTCCCGCGACGAGGTGCGCGACCGCGGGCACGCGTACCTCGACGACCTGACCGGGCTGTGGGTCGCGCCCTGGCCGCTCGGCCCCGCGAACATGCGGGTCGTGCGGCGCACCGCCGCGCTGACCGGCCGCTACGGCGACGCCTTCCGCTACGAGGAGGCGGTGCCGATCGGCCGCGGCCCCCTGGCGGCGCTGGGCGCGAAGGCGGTGGCGGGCGGCGGCCGGGCGCTGCTGGGCGGCCTCGCGTCCCGTCGGATGCGACCGCTGCTCGACCGGGTGCTGCCGAAGGGCGGCAGCGGTCCCTCCGACCGCGCGCTGCGCGGCGGCTGGTTCCGGGCCGACGCCCGCACGGTCACCACGACCGGTGCGCGGTACAGCGCCCGGATCGGCGCCCCGCTCGACCCCGGCTACGGCGCCACCGGCGCGATGCTCGCCCAGAGCGCGCTCGCCCTGGCGCTGGACGACCTCGACTCACCGGCCGGCGTGACGACGCCCGCCGCGGCGATGGGCGACACCCTGGTGGCGCGGCTGCGCGCCGTCGGGTTCACCGCGGAGGCGCGCCGCCGCTGAGCCCGGCGGGCCTCTGCCCGACGGGTCAGAGGTCGGACTGCGTCTCGTACTTCGTGAGCACCGGCGGCCGGTCCAGCAGCTCGCCGAGGCCCGATGCGCCCTCGGGCGTGGCGCGCCACGCCCGGTAGGCCTCGTCCGCCTCGAGCGACTCCCACTGCTCCACCACGGTCAGGTGCTTCCCGTCGGTCACGTCGCGCAGCACGCGCACGCCCTGCGAGCCGGCGAACGCGCGCGTGTCCGCGAGGATCCGGTCGATCACCGCCGCGGCGTCGTCGGGCGCGTCGGCGCGCAGGTGCAGGTCGAGGAACGCGGTGACGGCCATGGCTCGGATCATGCCAGCAGGGCCTCCGCGTTGCCCGGGCCGGCCTCGAGCTCCCCGGCTTCGATGCGCAGCGCCAGCTCGACCGTGCGCCGGTTCGCGGGCGCCTCGAGGCCGGCCGCCTCCATCACCCGGACCACGTGGCCGTTGATCTCCTGCACCTCGGCCCGCCGGCCCTTCATCCAGTCCTGCAGCACCGTCGTGCGCGTCGTGGGGGACGAGAACCGCTGCAGCACCACGTCGAGCAGCGCCGGCGCGTAGACCTCGGGCGCCGTGACCTCGGCCTCCGTCAGCCCGAAGACGGCCTTCAGCCGGCTGCCCGACGCCACGGTGGCCTGCGCGGCCTCGCGGCAGCAGCGGTCCATGAACTCGCGCACGCCTGGCAGCGCGGCGGCGTCCGCCAGCGGCAGGCCCAGGATCGCGGAGGGCACCAGCTCGCCCGCGTTGGCGACCAGCTTCATCCACTTGGACGAGCGGATGTCGTCGGATACCTCCACCGTGCCCGCGTGGTGCAGGGCGTCCCACACCTCCTGCTCGCGGTGCCGGTTCGCGGGATCGGCCGCGCCCACGGCGAACCAGGCGGACGAAGGCGCGTTCTCCCGGTTCACGATCCCGGGCTCGAACATGTTCGACGCCATCTCGATCACCGCGCCGACGGTGCGGTGCACGCCGACGACGGACGCGATGTCGTCCATGGTCATGCCGTTCTGCAGCCCGACGACCAGGCCGTCGTCCGCCAGGACGGGCTTGATCAGCTCGCACGCCCAGCGGGTGTCGTAGGCCTTGACGACCAGGAAGACCAGGTCGAACCGCTCGCGCAGCGTCGCGACCTCGCACAGGTGCATCGCCTGCACGGGCGTCACCTGCACCTCCTCCGGCAGCCGCACCTCGACGCCGCGCGCCCGCATCGCCTCGACGTGCGCCGGCCACTGCTCGACGAACGTCACGTCCAGCCCCGCGCGGATCATGTCCGCGCCCACTCCCGACCCCTGGGCTCCGCTGCCCAGGATCGCGATGCGTCGTCCTGCCACGTCGGCCTCCTCGCGCTCCGTGGACCCGCGCGCGGCGTCCTCGAGAGCCGCCGCGTCGCGTGATCGAGCCCACTGTACAGTGCTGCTGAACATCACGAGGGAGTGGAGTGCACATGACGGCATCGATCCCGACCGCGGCCGGGCCGTCGCGGCACCCCGCGCGGTTCACCGGCCGGCGCGCCCTCGAGGACTGGGTGCAGGAGGTCGCGCGGCTGGCGCAGCCCGACCGGGTGGAGTGGTGGGACGGCCGCGCCGAGAGCTCCGAGGCGCTCGCGGAGGCGATGGTGCACGACGGCTCCCTGATCCGCCTGGACCCGGCGCTGCGACCGAACAGCCTGCTGGCGCGCAGCGATCCCGACGACGTCGCGCGCGTGGAGGACCGCACGTTCATCTGCTCGAAGCGGCAGGAGGACGCCGGTCCCACGAACAACTGGCGGGACCCGACGGCGATGCGCGACGAGCTGCACGCGCGGTTCGCCGGCGCGATGCGGGGCCGCACGATGCACGTCGTGCCGTTCTCGATGGGCGCGGTCGGCGGCCCGATGTCGCAGATCGGCGTGCAGGTCACCGACTCCCCCTACGCGGTGCTGTCCATGGCCGTGATGACCCGCACCGGCGCCCGGGTGCTGGAGGCGATCGGCGACGACGGGCCGTGGATCCCGGCCGCGCACAGCGTCGGGGCCCCGCTGGTCGACGAGCACGGCGGGCGGGCGGCGGACGTGCCGTGGCCGTCGAACCCCGTGAAGGTGATCGCCCACTTCCCCGAGACCCGTGAGATCTGGTCGTACGGCTCCGGCTACGGCGGCAACGCGCTGCTGGCCAAGAAGTGCTTCGCGCTGCGGATCGCCTCCGTGATCGCGCGGGACGAGGGCTGGCTGGCGGAGCACATGCTGCTGATCCGCGTGACCCCGCCCGACGGCCGGCCGCGGCACGTCGCCGCCGCGTT
>JAKONM010000072.1 GCA_022701925.1 Microbacteriaceae bacterium | reverse complement strand
CCTGGCAGGCGTCGCGGCCGCGCTGCTCGGGGCGGTCGCGCTGGCCTTCGGGGCCCAGTTCCAGAACCGCGGCGTCGACACCGCGGCGGCGGGCGGCTCGGGCGGGTTCGGGGTGCGCGGCCTGCTGGGCCTGGTGCGGCAGCGGCGGTGGCTGGCCGGCACGGGGCTGCTCGTGCTGGCGGTGCTGCTGCAGCTGGTGGGCCTGCTGCTGGCACCGCTGCCCGTGGTGCAGCCGCTGGGCGTGCTGTCGCTCGTGATCACCGCGCTGCTGAGCCGGCGCCTGGAGCACGCCCGCCTGCAGCGGCGCGGCGTGCAGGGCATCGCGGTCAGCGTGGTCGGGGTCGTCGGCTTCGTCATGACCGCGGCCCTGGTCACCCGCTCGGCGCCCGCCGACGCGGCGGCCGTCACGCCCGTGCTGGTGCTCGCGGGCGTCGTGCTGCTGGTCCTGCTGGCCGTCGTGCTGCTGCGGCGCGGCCGACTGCCCGCCCTGGCGGCGGGGATGGCGGGCGGGATCTGCTTCGGCTTCGTCGTCACGCTGATGAAGGCGCTGCTCGACCGGGCGAGCAGCGCTGCGGCGCAGGGCGGGCTGATCGACTCCTCCACGCCCTTCACCCTGCTGCTGCTCGCCGGAGCGGGCGCGGCGGGGCTGGGCGGCATCGTGCTGGTGCAGACCGCCTACGCGGCGGGCTCGACCGGGCTCGTGGTCGCCGCCCTCACCGTGATCGATCCGCTGGTCGCCGTGGCGCTGAGCATCGGCCTGCTCGGCGCGGCGGCCGGCGCGCCCCCGTGGGCGCTGCCCGTGCTCGCTGCGACCCAGGCGGTGGCGATCGCGGGAGTCGTGCTCACGTCCCTGCACCCGCCGGTGGCGGAGGAGGCGGCGGTCGGTCCGCCGAGTCCCTGAAGAAGGCCACCAGGTCGGCGGTGACCGCCCGCCGCACCGCGGCGTCCGAGGCGGTCGGCACGCCGTCGCCGGGCTGGTCGCCGTAGGCGCCGAACTGCGCGTGCACCGCGCCGGGGATCTGCACCAGCCGGGCCGACGCGGGCAGCAGGTGCCGGGCGCCCGCGATCTTCTGCGGCGTGCTCAGCCCGTCCCGCGCCCCGCCCAGGCTGAGCACCGGCAGGTCGTCGCCCGACAGGTCGACCGCGCAGTAGGAGCCGAGCAGCACGAGCGCCGAGACCCCGCCGTCGGCCGCGTACCCGCAGGCCCGCACGCCGCCCAGCGAGTGGCCGCCGACGGCCCAGCGGGTGACGGACGCCGGGGCCAGCGCCTCGAAGTCGCGGAGCGGCCGGGTCTCGAGGATCGCGAAGTCCAGTGGCGGCCGCACGATCACCACCGCGGTGCCGGCGTCCGCGAGGCCGCGGAACGTCGCCGCGTAGGCCGCCGCGTCCACGCGGGCGCCGGCCAGGAACACGAGGCCCGTGCCGTTCGGGGACGCCGGCGTCAGCACGACCGCGTCGCCCGCGTCCCGGTACTCGATCCCGCGGTCGGCCTGCACCGCGGCCAGGGGCCCGGCCTCCGCGCGCATCGGGTTCGCGGCCCAGACGATGCCGCCGACGATCGCGAGCACGCCGACCGCCAGCGCGATCAGGCCGACGCGTCGAACGGTCCGGCGGCGGGAGCGGGGCGCGCGCCGCGAGCCCGCCTCACGCATCGCGCACCCCCAGCGCGGCGAGCAGCGGTCGCGCCTTCAGCACCGTCTCGTCCCACTCCTGCTGCGGCTCCGAGAGGATCGTGATGCCGCCTCCCGTGCCGATCGCGGCCGAGCAGCCGTGCAGCACGACGCTGCGGATGACGACGGCCAGCTCGACCCCGCCGTCGACGGACAGGCGGCCCGCGGCGCCCGCGTACAGGCCGCGCGCGCCGCGCTCCAGGGCGTGCAGCAGCTGCACGGCGGCGCGCTTCGGCGTGCCCGTCATCGACCCGGCGGGGAACAGCGACGCGACCGCGGTGGCCGGCGCGCCCACCAGGTCGGACTCGATCGTCGAGACCAGCTGGTGCACGGTTCGGTACGACTCCACGTCGAACAGCCCCGTCACCTCCACGGAACCGGTGCGGGAGACGCGCGCCAGGTCGTTGCGCACCAGGTCGACGATCATCAGGTTCTCGGCGCGCTCCTTGTCGCTGGCGCGCAGCTCGTCGGCCAGCGCCGCGTCGACGGCCGGATCGGGGTCGCGCCGCCGCGTGCCCTTGATCGGACGGCTGCTCGCGCGCCCCTGCGGGGTGACGTCGAGGAACGTCTCCGGGCTGACGCTCGCCAGCGTCCACCCGTCGATCCGCAGCAGCAGCGCCGTCGGCACGCGGGCCGCCTCGCGCAGCCGAGTGAACACCGGAACGGCGTCCGGCGGTGCCGGGAGCTCGACGTCGATGCGGTTCGTGAGGCACAGCTGATAGGCGTCGCCCCGCGTGATGGCGGCGCGGCAGGCCTCGACCATCCCCAGGTACTCCTCGCGGGAGTGGCGCCAGACCCACTCCGGCTCCCCCGACGCCGGATCGCTGATCGGAACCACCTGCGGCTCCGACAGCAGCGCGGCCAGCGCCTCCGCCTGCGCCTCCCGGCCGGGCAGCGCGACGACGGAGGCGGTGCGGGCGCCGCGGTCCAGCTCGACGCCGACGGCCGCGAAGAGGAAGGCCGCCGGCGGCGAGTCCGACGGAGCCGCGGGAGCGCCGAGCGCGGCCGCGCCCGCCTCGTAGCCCAGCCAGCCCCACCACCCGAGCAGCGCGGAGCTGGCGCGTTCGGCGTCGGTCCGCTCGGCCAGGCGCGCGAGCACGGCGTCGACGCCGTCCGCGGCGGGCGGCCCGGGCGGCACCAGCGCCTCGTCCGCCGCGGCGAGGAAGTCGAGCGCGGCGCCCGCGCGCCAGACGACGTGCGGATGCCGCGCGGACAGCGCCCGCCAGGCCGCCTCCGGCTGGATCCACCGCGGCAGCGGCAGGCGGAGCACGGGCGACGGCACGACCCCGAACGCTACGGCCTGGGCGGTCGACGGCGCAGTGGCGCCGGGAGGGGACGCGGCGGCCCGCCCCCGGCAGGAGCGGGCCGCCCGTCGCACGACGCCCGGCTCAGCCGGCGGGCACGCCCTCCTGCACCGGGGCACCCGCGGGGCGGCCGCCGGGCCGACCGACCGCCTTCGGCAGCGTGAAGACCAGCAGGAAGGCGACCACCGCGAACACCGCGCTGGTGAGCA
>JAKONM010000059.1 GCA_022701925.1 Microbacteriaceae bacterium | reverse complement strand
ATCGGCGCCCTCGCCGGTGCCTTGCTGCTCACCGTCGCCTTCTGGCTGGGGCTGGCGCTGGCCGCTGCGATCCTCGTCGCGGTGGCCCTGCTGGGCGCCCTCGGCAGCCGTGCGCACACCCGAGCGGTGGCCAGGGAGGCCGCGACCGCTGCTGGATAGAGTGCAGATCAGCGCGCCGGAGCGGTCGAGGCCTGCGCGAACCGCGATCCGGAAGGACCCCTCGTGAGCGGCGTCGTCACCCTGACCCCGGCCCCCGTGCTGGACCGCACCTACCTGGTCGCCTCGATGGCGCCCGGCAAGGTGAACCGCGCCGTCGAGGTGCACGAGTACATGAGCGGCAAGGGACTGAACGTCGCCCGCACCCTGCACCTGGCGCGCACCCCGGTCGCCGCGGTGATGCCGATCGGCCGCGACGACGAGCACCTGCTCTTCCGCACGCCCTACCCGCACATCCTGCGGATCATGCCCATCCAGGGCCGCATCCGCGTGAACACCGCGGTGGTGGAGGACGGCGGGCGCACGACGAACGTCAACCAGTCCGCCATCCCAATGTCCAGCACCGACTGGCAGCGGGTGGTCGACCTGGCGATCGAGCAGCTGCAGGACATGGACGCCGACTGGATGTGCGTCAGCGGCGTGCACCCCTTCAACAGCGACACCGGCGACTTCGTCGACATGACGGAGCTGTTCGAGCGCACTCGTGCGGAGGGGGCCCGCGTGGCCCTGGACACCAGCGGCGTGCCGTTGGAGCGGCTGACGAAGAGCGGGCTGGTCAACCTGATCAAGCCGAACGCGGACGAGCTGGCGAACCTGGTGGGCCGCAACCTGCACACCGTCGGCGAGGCGCTCGACGCCGGCCGCGAGCTGAACGCGCAGGGGGTGGAGGTGGCGCTCGTGTCGCTCGGCGCCGACGGCGCGCTGGCGATCACCGGGACCGACGCCGTGCACGGGGCCGCGGTCGCCCCCCGCCTGGTCAACACCACGGGCGCGGGTGACGCGACCCTGGCCGGCTTCCTCGGCAACTCGATCGACGACGAGGCGCGCGCCGTGGAGGGCGTGCCCGCGCTGAACCTGCAGCGGGCGCTGACCACCGCCGTCTCCTGGGGGGCGCTGGCCGTCTCGCTGCCGACGACGCTGATCTCGGGCATCGAGGACGCCCCCGTGCCGGTCGTCGGCGCCCCCGACCCGCAGCGCCCCCTGCTGGAGGCGACCCACCTGGTCTGACCCGCCCGCCTCGGCACCGCCCCGGCCGGACGACGGACTCCCTGCCGAACGACGGACTCCCTGCCGATCGACGGAGCAGAGCGGACCCTGGGCGCCGGAGTCCGCACCGACCCCGTCGTTCGGGCGGCGGTCAGGCGGGCTGCGGGTGCTTCAGGTCGGCGGGCTGCTCCACGGGCAGCTGCACGGTGAAGACGGTGAGCCCGGGCTCCGACGCCACGGACACCGTGCCGTGATGCGCCTGCACCACCGCGTTCACGATCGACAGGCCGAGCCCCGTGCTGCCGGTCGCGCGGTTGCGGGAGGCGTCGCCGCGCACGAACCGGCCGAACAGCTGGGGGCGCAGCTGCTCCGGGATGCCGGGTCCGTCGTCCCGCACCTGCGCCAGCACGTGGCCGTCCTTCGGCTCGGACAGCTGCAGCGTCACCGTGGTCCCCGCGGGCGTGTGCACGCGAGCGTTGGCCAGCAGGTTGGTGAAGACCTGCTGCAGCTTCGCCTCGTCGCCCCGCACGATCACGGGCTCCTCCGGCAGGTCCAGCGACCACTCGTGGTCGGGGCCGGCCGCGTTGGCGTCGCTCAGCACGTCGACGAGCAGCCGCGAGAGGTCCACCTCGTGCGTCTCGAGCTCGCGTTCCGCATCCAGTCGGGCCAGGAGCAGCAGGTCCTCGACCAGGCTGGTCATGCGCATCGCCTCGCTCTCGATGCGCCCGATGTTGTGCTGCACGTCCTGGGTCAGGTCGCCGCCGAACCGCCGGGTCAGCTCGGCGTACCCGCGGATGGAGGCGAGCGGCGTGCGCAGCTCGTGGCTGGCGTCGGCGACGAAGTTGCGCAGCTTGTCCTCGCTCGCCTGCCGAGCCCCCAGCGCGTTCGACACGGTGTCGAGCAGGTTGTTCAGGGCCGACCCGACCTGCCCCACCTCGGTGTTCGGGTTGGTGTCCTGCTCCGGCACACGCTGTGGCAGCTCGACGTCCCCGCGTTCGAGCGGCAGCGAGGCGACGTTCGTGGCCACTCCCGCAACCCGACGAAGCGGTCGGAGCGCCCGGCCGATGATCAGGGCACCGAGGAGGCCTGCGAGCACGATCGCGAGGAGCACCACGACCGCGATGGGCGCCAGGAACGCCGCGACGCGCGCGTTGAGGATGGACAGGGGCTTCCCGATGTAGGCGACGGTGCCCGAGGACGGATCGAACAGGACGGTGAAGCGGTACTGCCCCAGCCCTGGGATGGTCACGTCCTGCGGGCCCGGCGCCGAGGAGCCACCAGTCTGAGGCCCGACGCCGTTCTGCAGCGCCGCGAACGCCGCCGAGCTGAGGGGCGCCGCCGCCGTTCCTGTCCCGGAGCCCGAGTAGTGGTACCCCTGCTGGAAGTTCGCGGAGGGCTCCGAGAGGGCGATGATCGTGTCCGACCGGTCGAGGAAGCGGCCCTCGCCCTGCGCGGCGTCGACCAGCTCGTCGACGCCTCGGACCGAACTCCTGATGTCCTGGTTGAACTGGTCGCTCAGCGTCGATCGCACCACCACCGACAGCACGGCTCCCATGACGAGGGCTGTCGCTGCCACCAGCACGACCGTCAGGCCGATCAGCCGGCTGCGCAGCGTCCATCGCGAGAAGTGCACGGAGAAGACCTCGGGACCGGGAGGGGCGCGGACTACTCCGCGGACTTCAGCATGTAGCCGGCGCCGCGGACCGTGTGGATCATCGGCTTGCGGCCGGCGTCGATCTTGCGGCGCAGGTAGGAGATGTAGATCTCGACGACGCTGGACTTGCCGCCGAAGTCGTAGTTCCACACGCGGTCGAGGATCTGCGTCTTCGACAGCACGCGGCGCGGATTGCGCATCAGGTAGCGCAGCAGCTCGAACTCCGTCGCCGTCAGGTCGATCTGGTCGCCGTCGCGCGACACCTCGTGGCTGTCCTCGTCCAGCACCAGGTCGCCGACGACGAGGCGGGGGTCCTCCTCCTCGCTGGCGGTCAGCATCGAGCGGCGGATGAGGCCGCGCAGGCGCGCCACCAGCTCCTCCAGGCTGAAGGGCTTGGTGACGTAGTCGTCGCCGCCCGCCGTCAGGCCGTTGATCCGGTCCTCCAGGGAGTCCTTCGCCGTCAGGAACAGCACGGCGGTCTGCTGGCCGTCCTGGCGCACGCGGGACAGCACCTGCATGCCGTCGATGTCGGGCAGCATCATGTCCAGCACGATCGCGTCCGGGCGGAACTCGCGCGCCAGCGCCAGCGCGTGACGACCGTCGGAAGCGGTCTTGACCTCCCACCCCTCGTACCGCAGCGCCATCTGCAGCAGGTCGGTCAGCGTCGGCTCGTCGTCGACGACGAGCACGCGGATGGGGCTGCCGTCCGGGTGCTTCAGCTTGGGACGGCTCTGGGGGGACGCATCGGCGGCTGCGGGGCGAGTGAGGGACATGTCCTCAGAGAACCCGACGATTCTATGAACTGCATGAGACGCGCTGATGCTGATCCTGGGAGCGGACGATGGACCTCACCCGCTCGGCGCGGGACCGTCCGGAGTGGTGCTGATGTCGGGCGGCAGGTCGGGCGGCGCCGTCTCGGTGGACGCGGTGTTGTCCGGGGTCGGACCGGGCGCGTTCGTCGCCGTCGGGGTCGCGGAGGTCGTGGGCGCCGGAGTCGCGGCCGGGCTCGGGTCCGTCGTCGGAGCGGGGCTCGGCGTCGGTGTCGGTGTCGGCATGGGCGTGGGCGTGGGCGTGGGGACGGCGCCTCCCGGCCTGCCGATCGACCACGCCGAGGCGACCTCGTCCGCCGTCAGCACGACCGGGTAGGCCGCGGCGAACCGCAGCGATCCGGCGAACCAGATGCTCGCGGGCTGGTCCGGCCATCCTCCGAGCGCCCCGGAGCCGAGGCGCCAGTAGCCGGCGTAGTCCTCGGCGGTGGTGATGCCGCTGTCGGCCGCCACCCGCACCCCGTCGAGGTAGAGGACCGAGCCGGAGGCCGAGGTGGTCGCGACGGCGTAGTGCCAGAGGCCGTCGTCGACCCGTCCGGGCGTGCTCAGGGTCTGGGTCTGCCCGTTGAAGATCCCGAAGACCAGGTGGCCGGACCCGCCGATGTAGAGGTGCTTGTCGTAGTTGCTCGACTGGCCGTCCTGCGCCGCCTCGAAGCCCAGCAGCTTGCCTCCCGACGTGGTCTTGAACCAGACCTCCTCGGAGAAGGTGCCGAGGATCGGCGGGTAGCGGCGGCCCGTCGAGATCCTGCTGGTCGAGCCGTCCAGGAGGTAGGCGCCGCCGCCGTCGCCGGAGCAGGCGATGGGCGGGGCGGCGTCCTTCGCGTTCGAGCCCAGGTAGGCGCCGACGTCGCCCGCGTCGCTCGAGTCGACCGCCGTCGTGGCGTCGGCGGCCTCCGTCAGGCCGAACTCGAAGTAGGCGGACGACCGGCGGCGCTCGCCCGCGAAGGTGTCGCCGCAGAGGAAGCGGGACTTCGCCGCCGCGGTGTCGGTGGTGTTCGTCACCGATGCCGTGAAGGCGCTCGAGGTCGCGGGCACCAGCACTGCGGTGATCAGCACCGCGACCAGCGCTGCGGACGAGACCAGCAGCGCCCGCAGCCGACCGGGGTCAGGGGTGCGCATCGTCCCGCTCCTCCACGGGCACTCCGGCCGCGAGCACCGCGAAGACCGGCGCCAGGCACACCAGCGCCACGACGCCCCAGCCGAGCGGATCCAGGTCCAGCTGCGCGGCCATGGTGACGTGCCCGCCGGCGCCGCGCGGCATCAGCAGCAGCCCGACCTGCCCGCTCGTGAGGTCGACGTGGCCGCCGTGCACCGCGCTGACCCGGATGGGCAGCAGGGCCGTCGACACCACCCTGGTGCGCATGCCCTCCGGCGAGGCGGCGGAGTTCAGCAGGACGAAGCCCGAGAACGGCTTCATCGTCCAGGCGATCGCGGCCACGGCGAGGGCCAGCGCGGCCGTCCGGATCGACCACCTGGTCGCCGGCGCTCGGACGAACAGGCCGACGACCTGGGCGATCACCAGCGCCCCGAGCAGCAGCGGAGCGCTCTTGATCAGCCAGCCGACGGCCGGGATCACCGCCGTCGCGCGCGCGATCACCATCGACGGCCGGACCACCCACGGATCCGCGGCGCCGTTGACGTCCCCCCGCGTCGTGAGGCCGGCACCGGTCGCCGCGACGACGCGGTGCGTGTACGGCGTCGATCCCGCTTCCGGCGGTCGGAAGGTGATCAGGTCGCCGACGGAGGCGGCCCGCCCGGCCTGCCCGACGACGAGGCTGCCGACGGGAGCGGCCGTCCCCATCGACGGCGACTCGACCACGAAGACGCGGAGGCCGGCGACCCAGGCGGCAGCCAGGGCGACGAGGACGGCGACCAGCGACGCCGCACCGAGGACCGCCCGCAGCGCGGGACCGCGCCGTCGGCGCGGGAGCAGCCCGACCGCCGGCGGGGAGACCGGCGCGGCAGCGGCGTGCTCGACGGTGGGAAGCGGTGCGGTCTCCAGCACGGGCGCACCTCCTCGAGCATCAGATCACCCGAGGCGCGATGATCCCCCGTCCGAGGGGCAGTGCACGGATCACGCGCCGGTGAACGCCCACGTGAGGTTCTGGCTCACGGTCTGCCCCTGCACCGAGTTGTCCTGGCCGGCCGGCATGTGCACGGAGAAGACGAACTTCACCGAGTCGCCCGAGTTCGCGGCCGGCACGCAGTCCGGGGCGGCCGTCGCGATGTCGATGCGGGTGAGGTCCTTCAGCTTGACCCGGTTCGTCAGCAGGACCGGCGTGCCCGTCGCGCCGCCGTTCGCCACGGAGACGCAGCTGAGGTTCAGCTCGAGGCTCGCGCAGAGGTCGCCGGACGTCGCCGTCGCGCCGGTGGTCGCCGTGCAGGTGCCCGGCGTGAGCGTGAAGCCCGTCACGGTCGAGACGCCCGTGTTCGAGATGGACACGGGGGTGTCGTGCGTCGCGTCGGGGATGAACGGCGTGGCCGTGCCGCCGTACTTGTTGATCGTGCGGCAGTCCGTGTACGTGTTGTCCGTCCCGGACGAGCTGAGGCACTGGGTCGAGCCGTCGGGACCCGTCTCCTTCATCACGAGCGAGCCGGCCGTCGCGGTGTTGCTCGAGTTCGTGATGCTGGCGTTGAACGCCGAGAGCGTCCCGGTGACCGAGGCGCCGAGCACGGCGGAGCTCAGGGCCGCCGTCGTCAGGGCGATCGGCACCAGCCGGGCCCGGCGGACGCGGGTGGATCGTGAACCGAACATCGAATGCGTCCTCGCGTCCTCGGGCCAGCGGAGGCGCAGCACCGAGCGGTCCCGCGCGGACCACACGGTAGGCACCGGGGATCGCGTGCTGCGTGCACGACACGACCCCCCGTTCGGGCGCGTCCCGCGCAGATCCGGGGGTGCTCGCCCCGGGTGCACGCACTTGCGCGGGCATGGTCACCGCGTCCGGCGCTCCGACTGGTACGGGGCCGGAGGCGCCGCGGTCAGCGAGCTGGCATGAGTGCGGAAGCGGCGGGCCCCCTCGAGGGACCCGCCGCTTCCACCGATCGATGCGATCAGACCAGCTCGGCGACGTCCAGCGGGATGCCGGGGCCGAAGGTGGTCGAGACCGACGCCTTCTGGATGTATCGGCCCTTCGAGGCGGAGGGCTTCAGGCGCACGATCTCGTCGACCGCGGCCTTGAAGTTCTCGGCCAGCGCCTCCGAGGTGAAGCCGGCCTTGCCGACGACCACGTGCACGTTGCTGTGCTTGTCGGTGCGGAACTCGATGCGCCCGCCCTTGATCTCGGACACCGCCTGCGCGGCGTTCGGGGTCACGGTGCCCGTGCGCGGGTTCGGCATGAGGCCGCGCGGGCCGAGCACGCGGCCGAGGCGACCGACCTTGCCCATCATGTCCGGCGTCGCGACCGCGGCGTCGAAGTCGGTCCAGCCGTCGGCGACGCGGGCGATCAGCTCGTCGCCGCCCACCTCGTCGGCACCGGCCGCGATCGCGGCCTCGGCCGCCGGGCCCACCGCGAACACGATCACGCGGGCCGTCTTGCCCGTGCCGTGCGGCAGGGAGACGGTGCCGCGGACGATCTGGTCCGCCTTCCGCACGTCGACGCCCAGCTTGAACGCGACCTCGACGGTGGAGTCGAACTTCTTCGACCCGGTGACCTTTGCCAGGCCCAGGGCCTCGTCGGCCGAGTAGAACCGACCCTCTTCGATCTTCGCGGCGGCCTCGCGGTACGCCTTGCTCTTCTGTGCCATTGCTCCGCCTCCTACTGCTCGACCGTGATGCCCATGGACCGGGCGGTGCCGGCGATGATCTTCGCGGCCGCCTCCAGGTCGTTGGCGTTCAGGTCGGGCTGCTTCGTCTGCGCGATCTCGCGGACCTGGTCGCGCGTCAGGCGGCCGACCTTGTCCGACTGCGGGGTCGAGGACCCCTTGGCGACGCCGGCGGCCTTCTTGATCAGCTCCGCGGCGGGCGGCGTCTTCAGCACGAAGGTGAAGGTGCGGTCCTCGTAGACGGTGATCTCGACCGGGATCACGTTGCCGCGCTGCGACTCCGTGGAGGCGTTGTACGCCTTGCAGAACTCCATGATGTTGACGCCGTGCTGACCGAGCGCGGGGCCGATCGGCGGAGCCGGGTTGGCGGCGCCCGCCTTGATCTGGAGCTTGATCAGGCCGGTCACCTTCTTCTGGCGAGCCATGTTCTCTTCTCTCTGTCGAAGACCCGGAACGGGTGCCGGGTCTGCTCCCACCTCCGTGCCTGGTGCACGGCGTGGTCGTGTCGGCCTCGAGGACCGACGGACGATCCTACGGCACCCCGAGCGGACGGGTGCGATCCGCCGTCCGGGCTCACGCCGTCGGGCCGGTCCCCACGACCTCGAGCAGGCGCAGCCGTTCCGCCGACGCGGAGCCGGGCGCCGCGGTGTAGACAAGCAGGTGGTGGGCGGTGTCCGGGTCCACCAGCGTCTGGCACGCCAGCTCGAGCCGCCCGAGCTCCGGGTGCACCAGGCGCTTGTGCTCACGGGGCCGCAGCCCGACCTCGTTCGCCGCCCAGACCTCGCGGAACTCCGGGCTGCACCGCAGCAGCGCCTCGGCCAGCCCGGCGGCCCGCGAGGCGGGCCCTCGCAGGCCGATCACGTGCCGGAGCCCTGAGGCCCACAGTCGGGAGAGGAAGGGGTGGTCCTCCGGGGCGTACCGGTCGCGCGTCGACGGGTCGGCGAACCACCGGTAGCCCAACGAGCGCTGCGGCCCGCTGAAGCGCGTCGTGTCGCCGGTGAGCGCCCGGCCGAGCGGCGTCTGGAACAGCGTCTCGCCCAGCTCGGTCACCACCTCCGCCGGGGTGTCGTGCAGCCGGTCGAGGATCCGCAGCATGCCGGGGCTCACGTGGTCGACCGCACCACCGCGGACCGGCGGCCGGTGCCCGGCCAGCCGGAACAGGTGGTCGCGCTCGTCGACCGACAGGTGCAGCCCCTGCGCGATCGCCGCGATCATCTGCTCGGAGGGCTGTGGGCCGGTGCCGCGCTCGAGCCGCGCGTAGTAGTCCGCCGACAGGTGCGCGAGCAGGCCCACCTCCTCGCGGCGCAGGCCCTCCGTCCGCCGGCGGGCCCCTCTCGGCAGGCCGACGTCCTCCGGCTGCAGCGCGCTCCTGCGCTGCAGGAGGAAGGCGCCGAACGCGTGCAGGTCCATGGTCACCCCCGATTCCTATCCGCTGCGGCCGTGCGCAGCCACGGCACGGCAGGTCACCCCAGGACTCCCGCATCCACGGTTCGGCGGAGCCTGGTTCTGCGGCGCGGTCCGCGCGAGGGTCGGAGCACCGACCGGAGGAGCCCCGCATGCCACGACCCGATCCCGAGCTCGACCTGCCCGACCTGACCGGACGACGCGCCCTCGTCACCGGCGCCAGCGACGGGATCGGCCTGCGCATCGCCCTGCGCCTGGCCCGCGCCGGCGCCGACCTGGTGCTGCCCGTGCGGGACGCGCGGAAGGGCGCCGCAGCCGTGGAGCGCATCCGCGCCACAGCACCCGGTGCGTCCGTGTCGACGCCGCGGGTCGACCTCGCCTCGCTGGGCTCGATCGCAGCGCTCGGCGACGCGTCCGTGCGGGAGGGGGCGCCGATCCACCTGCTGGTGGCGAACGCCGGGGTGATGACGCCGCCGGAGCGTCGAGCGACCGACGACGGGTTCGAGCTGCAGCTGGGCGTCAACCACCTGGGGCACGTCGCGCTGATCGCGCACCTGCTGCCCCTGCTGCGCGCCGGTCGGGCCCGCGTCGTCTCGCAGCTGAGCGTCGCGGCGAACCAGAACCGGGTGCAGTGGGACGACCTGAACCGGGAGCGCTCGTACGACGGGGCGCGCACATACAGCTCGTCGAAGATCCTGCTCGGCCTGTTCGCGCTCGAGCTCGACCGCCGCAGCCGGGCGCAGGGCTGGGGCGTCTCGAGCGCGCTCGCCCATCCGGGCGTCGCTCCGACGAGCCTGCTGGCCGCACGGCCGGAGCTGGGACGCCCCCGCGACACGACGGGCGTGCGGCTGATCCGCTTCCTGTCGCGCCGGCGCCTGCTGGTCGGCACGCCCGAGACGGCGGCGCTGCCCGCCCTGCTGGCGGCCGTCGCCCCGGATGCCGGCGGCCGCTTCTTCGGACCCGGCGGCCCCGGTCACCTCGGCGGCGCCCCTGCGGAGCAGCCGCTCTACGGGAACCTGCGCAGCGAGGCCGACGCCCGGCGCGCCTGGACGGTCTCGCAGCAGCTGGCGGACGTCCGCTTCCCCGAGGACTGACGCTCTGGATCCGGGGTTCAGGCGGGCTCCGCCGCGCCAGATCCCCGGATCCAGGGCCTACAGCTTGGTGACCTGGTCGAAGGAGAGCTCGACCGGGGTCTCGCGCTCGAACAGGCTGACCAGCACGGTGAGCTTGCCGCTCTCCGGCTTGATCTCGCTGATCGTGCCGGGGAGGCCCGCGAACGAGCCCTCCTTGATGGTGATCGTCTCACCGGCCTCGAAGTCGACCTCGGCGGGGATCGCGGTGCGCGGCTGCACACCGCCGCGGCTGGCCTTGGCGCCGGCGGCCGCCTTGACGGGCGCCTCGGCGATCTGCACGGTGCTCTTCAGCATCTCGAACGCCTCGTTGAAGCGCAGGGGCGTCGGGTTGTGCGCGTTGCCGACGAAGCCGGTGACGCCCGGCGTGTGGCGGACGAGCGACCACGAGTCCTCGTTGAGGTCCATGCGCACCAGCACGTAGCCGGGGATGCGCACGCGGTTCACCAGCTTGCGCTGGCCGTTCTTGATCTCGACCACGTCCTCCATCGGGACCTGGACCTCGTAGACCGCGTCCTCCTGGGCGAGGGTGGTCTTGCGCTGCTCGATGTTCTGCTTGACGCGCTTCTCGAACCCCGCGTACGAGTGGATCACGTACCACTTGCCGAGCTTGCCGCGCAGCTCGGTGCGGAAGGCCTCGTAGGGGTCGACGTCCGCGTCGTCCTGCTCGGCGTCGGCCACGTCGGCCGCGATGCCGGTGGACACGGACTGGCCGTCGCCCTCGGCGACGGCGTCGGCGAACGCCTCGTCGCCCTCGTCCTCGGTCGCCTCGGCCGCGGCCTCGACGTCACCGCGCTCGTGCACCTCGAGCGCCTCGTCGACCACGAGGTCGGCGGCCGGGTCGGCGGCCTCCTCGATGGCGTCCAGCCGCTCCTGCTGGTCGCCCTCCTCGTCGTTGATGACGTTCAGGCGCTCGGACTCGGCGGCCGTGTCCAGCTCCTCGGCGCGCGCCGGCAGGTGCGAGTCGTCGGCGAGGGCGTGCTCGGGGTCGGCCCCGTCCTCCCCCGAGCTCTGCTCGTACTGGGACTCGAGGTCGAGCTCGTCGCGATGGGACTTGGCCATGGGTTCGGGGGTTCCTTCCACGTCTGTCGTGGGTGCGGCGGCACCGGGCAGGCGGAGGTCGCCCGGCCCGGGTGTCACGCCGAAGCGTCGGGTGGGGTCAGCTGCCGCCGCCGAAGACGGCGACGACCAGGGCGCCGAACGCGAGGTCCAGCACGTACACGATCGCCATCATCACGACGACGAAGCCGAGCACGACTCCGGTGTAGGTCACGAGCTCGCGCCAGGTGGGGGTGACCACCTTCTTGAGCTCGGCGACGACCTGACGGAGGAAGAGCGCGATGCGGGCGAAGGGGCCGCGGCGCGCCTGCCGCTCGAGCTTCGCGACGGCGACGACGTCCTCGCCGGACTCGTCGAGCGTGTTGCGCGCCATCGAAGCCCTCCCTTCCCTCATGCGTCCTCTGCAGGGCGGACAGGACTTGAACCTGCAACCTGCGGTTTTGGAGACCGCTGCTCTACCAATTGAGCCACCGCCCTAGACCCGATGGAACGGCCCGCGCGCACGCGGACGCCTTCCGATCGGCGCCGTCAGTGTAGCAGCGCCCCTCCGGCGTGCGGAGGGACCTGCGGTCAGAGCCCCACGCTGCCCTGCGAGATGCCCCCGTCCACGGTCACCGTGGTGGAGGTCATGTAGGCGGCGCGGCCGCTGGCGAGGAACACCGCCACGTCGGCGATGTCGGAGGGATCGGCCAGCTTCCGCAGCGGGATCGCGTCCTGCAGCTTCCCCAGCAGGTCCTTGTTGCTGGTGGTCGACGCGTTGATCGGGGTGTCGACGGCGCCGGGCGCGATGTTCACCATCCGCACGCCGTGGGGCCCCAGCTCGACGCCGGCGGTGCGGGTGAGCATCCGCATGCCGCCCTTGGAGACGCAGTAGGCGATGTTGCCGGGCATGGGCCACTCCTCGTGCACGGAGGAGATGTTGAGGATGAGGCCGCCGCCGCCCTGCTCGATGAACTGCTTCGCCGCGGCCTGGGACGCGAAGAAGGCGCTCTTCATGTTGACGGACATGACCTTCTCGTAGTCCTCCTCCGTCGTGTCGAGCAGCGACTGCCGCGTCTCCATGCCGGCGTTGTTCACCAGCACGTCCAGCCGGCCGAAGGAGTCGACCGCGGTCCGCATCATGCGGTGCAGGTCGTCGGCCCGGGTGATGTCCGCCTCGACGCCGACCGCCCTGCCGCCGGCCTGCTCGACCTCGGCGATCAACCGGTCCGTCGCGTCCTCGTGCGCCACGTAGTCGATGACCACGGACGCGCCCTCCTTCGCCATCGCGAGCACGATGCCCTTGCCGATCCCGCTGTTGCCGCCGGTCACGACGACCGACTTCCCCTCGAGCAGCACGCTTCTCCCGTCCGGCGCCGGTCGTCGGCGCGCTCCGCCGCGATGCTGCGCCGCGGCGGCTGAGCGCCTGCCGCGCGATCCCCGAGAGGGCGCGGAGCGACGCCGGTAGGCTGCCGAGCCGTGGCACGCACCGCTCCCGGCCCCCTGTCCCCGCGCATCGCCGCGATCGCCGAGTCCGCGACCCTGAAGGTCGACTCCAAGGCGAAGGCCATGAAGGCCGCGGGGCGCCCCGTCGTCAGCTACGCCGCGGGCGAGCCCGACTTCGACACCCCGGCGCACATCGTCGAAGCCGCCGAGCGCGCTGCGCGCGACCCGCGCAACCACCACTACACCGCGGCGCCCGGCCTGCCCGAGCTGCGGGAGGCGATCGCGGCGAAGACCCTGCGCGACAGCGGTCTGGAGGTCGCGCCGACGCAGGTGATCGTGACCAACGGCGGCAAGCACGCCGTCTACCAGACGGTGCAGACCCTGGTCGGCGAGGGCGACGAGGTGATCATCCCCGCCCCCTTCTGGGTCACCTACCCCGAGGTCGTGAAGCTGGCGGGCGGTGTGCCGGTCGAGGTGTTCGCGGGCGCCGACCAGGAGTACAAGGTCACGGTCGAGCAGCTGGAGGCCGCGCGGACCCCGCGCACCAAGCTGCTGATCTTCGTCTCCCCCTCCAACCCGACCGGCGCGGTCTACTCCCCGGAGGAGACCCGCGCGATCGGCGAGTGGGCGCTGGAGCACGGCGTCTGGGTGATGACCGACGAGATCTACCAGCACCTCGTCTACGACGGCGTGCGGGCGACCTCGATCGTGCGGGCCGTGCCCGAGCTGGCGGGGCAGACCGTGCTGGTCGACGGCGTCGCCAAGACCTACGCGATGACGGGCTGGCGCGTGGGCTGGATGGTCGGGCCGGCCGCCGTGATCAAGGCGGCGAACGACCTGCAGTCGCACCTGTCGTCCAACGTGAACAACGTCGCCCAGCGGGCGGCGGTCGCCGCGCTGACCGGGCCGACCGAGCCGGTCGAGGCGATGCGGCAGGCCTTCGACCGTCGGCGCGGCGCGATCGTCGCGGGGCTGAACGCCATCGACGGCTTCCGCACCCCGACCCCGCAGGGCGCCTTCTACGTCTATCCCGACGTCACGGCGCTGCTGGGCCGCGAGTGGGGCGGTACCACCCCGACCACCACGCTGGAGCTGGCCGACCTGCTGCTCGAGCGCATCGAGGTCGCCACGGTGCCGGGCGAGGCGTTCGGGCCGAGCGGCTACCTCCGCCTCAGCTACGCCCTGGGGGACGAGGCCCTGGCGGAGGGCGTCGCCCGGCTCGCGGACTTCTTCGGGTGAGGTCGGCGGGCTCGTGGACCGTTCCGGCGCCCGGACGACCGGCGCGATCGCTCGACTGATCGTCGCCGCCCTCGTGGCGGCGGCGGTGGTGGTCACGTTCGCGTCGGCCGCCCCCGTGCCGCTGGCGGACTTCTTCGGCTTCTTCACGATCCAGGGCAACCTGATCGGCGGCGCCGTCGCGATGGTCGGCGCGGTGCGGCTGCTGCGCGGCACGCCCGCGACCACCGCCTGGACCTTCGTGCGCTGGTGCGCGACCACGTACCTGGTGGTGGTGGGACTCGTCTACTGGGCCGTGCTGGCGCCGCTGCACGCCGCCGGCGGCGTGCCGGTGCCGTGGGCCAACCTCGTGCTGCACGGCGTCGTGCCGGCTGCGGGCCTGCTCGACTGGCTGCTGCTGCGGGACCGCGTCCGCCCGCCGCTGCGGCTGCTGCCGGTGGTGCTCGCGTACCCGCTGGTCTGGACGGCGGTCGTCCTGGTGCGCGGTTCGACCGACGGCTGGGTGCCCTACCCCTTCCTGGACCCGGCGCAGGGCGGCGGCGTGGTGGCCGCATGGGTCGCCCTGGTCGCCGGCGTCTTCACCGGGGTCGCGGCGCTGCTGCGCCTGGTCCCCGCGCCGCGCCCGTGAGGTCCCCGGCATCCACCGACCGGTTGACCCCGGTTCGACCGGACGACGGCTGCCGCGCCCCGGCCCGCTCGGACACGCTGGCGGCATGAGCACACCGGCCGTCGAAGTCGTCGATCTGCAGAAGCGCTACGGGGAGCGGACCGCCCTGCACGGGGTGTCGTTCGCCGTGGAGCGGGGCGAGGTCTTCGCCCTGCTCGGACCCAACGGCGCCGGCAAGTCGACGACCATCGAGATCCTCGAGGGCTACCGGCGGCGCAGCGGCGGCACCGCGAGCGTGCTCGGCGCCGACCCGGGCACGGCCGGCCTCGACTGGCGGGCCCGGCTGGGCATCGTGCTGCAGTCCGCGTCGGAGCCGGGCACGGCCCGGGTGCGCGAGCAGCTGGCGCACTTCGCCGCCTTCTACCCCGACCCGCGCGACGTGGACGAGGTGCTGGAGGCCGTGGGCCTCACGGCGGCGGCGCGGCTGCGCGTCAGCGCGCTGTCCGGCGGCCAGCGCCGCCGGCTCGACGTGGCGCTCGGCGTCGTCGGGCGGCCCGAGCTGCTCTTCCTCGACGAGCCGACGACCGGCTTCGACCCGGAGGCCAGGCGGCGGTTCTGGCAGCTGATCCGCACGCTGCGCGACGAGGGCACCACGATCCTGCTGACGACGCACTACCTGGACGAGGCGGCCGCCCTGGGCGACCGCGCGGCCGTGATCGCCGGCGGGCGCCTGCTCGACATCGGCCCGATCGACGCGATCGGGCCGGCGGAGGCCCGCACGCCGGTGGTGCGCTGGACCGATGCGGACGGCCGGCACGAGCTGCGGTCGGAGACGCCGGCGGTGGTGGTCGCCGACCTGGTCGCCCGCACCGGCGGGGAGCCGGCGGGCGTCGAGATCGTCCGCCCGAGCCTCGAGGACGTCTACCTGTCGATGATCGAGGCCGTGGAGGCGGACGCGTGAGCGCCGCGGTCCGGCAGGAGCGCACGCCGGTGCGCATCGGCTCCTCCCCCGCCCGCGCGCTGCGGCTCGGCGGCGTGCGCGTCGGCTACGAGGTGCGGCAGTACTTCCGGCAGCGGGACACCCTGTTCTTCACCTTCCTGTTCCCGACCCTGATCTTCCTGATCTTCGCGGCGGCCTTCAGCGGGTCGGGCGACGTGGGCGCCGCCCCGGACGGCAGCGGGGCGATCAGCGTCGCCGCCTACTACCTGCCGGGGCTGGTCGCCGCGGGCGTCGTGCTCTCCGGCATCCAGAACCTGGGCATCGACATCGCGCAGGAGCGCAGCGACGGCACCCTGAAGCGCCTGGGCGGCTCCCCGCTGCCGATCGCGTCGTACTTCATCGGCAAGGCCGGCACCGTGCTGGTGACGGCCGTCGCGCAGCTGGTCCTGCTGCTGACGGTCGCCGGCCTGGGGTTCGGCGTCGCCCTGCCGGCCGACGGTGAGCACTGGCTGCGCTTCGCGTGGGTCTTCCTGCTGTCGATCGCGATGGCCGTGGTGATCGGCGTCGCGGTCTCGAGCCTGCCCCGCACCGGCCGCTCCGCCAGCGCGGTGATCGTGCCGGTCCTGCTGGTGCTGCAGTTCGTCTCGGGCGTCTACTTCCGCTTCACGGACCTGCCGGCCTGGCTGCAGGACGCCGCCTCCCTCTTCCCGCTGAAGTGGGTCGCCCAGGGCATGCGCTCCGCCTTCCTGCCCGAGCGGTTCGCGGCGGCGGAGCAGACGGGCACGTGGGACCTCGCGACCACCGCGCTGGTGCTCGCGGGATGGACGCTGGGCGGACTGGTCCTCGCGCGGCTGACCTTCCGCTGGGTGAGGAGGGACGCGTGAGCGCAGCGGGCGCGGCACGGCGGGAGGCGCCCGGCCGCGTCCTCGACGCCGCGGTCGTCGGCGTCGCCCTCGTCGTGCTGGCCGTCACCCTGCCGGACGCCGGCGGGGCCTCGGCGCCGCTGCTGATCGGCGTCCTCGCGGCCGTCGTGCTCGTGTGGCTGGTCGCCGGGGCACGCGCGGTCGGCGGCGGGCCCCTCTGGCCGGCGGTGGCCGCTGTGCTGCTGGCGGCCGGCCTGGTCGGCACCCTGCAGAGCCCCGCCTTCGCGACCTTCCAGATCATCGCCTTCCCCCTGCTCTGGCTGGTCACCCCGGGATTCCGCTCGGCGGTGGCCGTGAACGCGCTGCTCGCGGTGACGGTCGGAACGGGCTACGCCGTCGGCACCTCGCTGCCGGCCGCGCTGGTGACGGAGGGCCTCTCGCTGGCCTTGAGCCTGGCCATGGGCACCTGGATCACGCGGATCCAGACCCGGTCGACGGAGCGGCAGCGCCTGATCGACCGGCTGACGGCGGCGCAGGAGCAGCTGGCCGCGCTGCACCGGGAGGCGGGGACCGTGGCCGAGCGGGAGCGGTTGGCGCGGGAGCTGCACGACACCCTCGCCCAGAGCCTCACCGGCGTCGTCATGCTCGCGGAGCGGGCGCAGGCCCGCCACCCCGACGACGCCGCGCTCGGGATCCTGCACGACGCGGCGCGACGGGCGATGGCCGAGGCGCGCGGCCTGGTCGCCGCGTCCGCGGGCATCCCGCTGGAGGGCGGGCTGGCCGCAGCCCTGCAGACCCTGGCCGAGCGGTTCCGGCGGGAGACGGGGCTCGTCGTGCGCACCTCGTGCACCGCCTCCGTGCCCCGGTCCTGCGAGGTCGTGCTGCTGCGGTGCGCCCAGGAGGCGCTGGCGAACGTGCGCAAGCACGCCCGCGCCGAGGTCGTCACGATCGACGTGCGCACGGCCGACGCCGCCACGGTGCTGACCGTGGAGGACGACGGCCTCGGTCCGGGCAGCGGCGAGGGCTTCGGCCTCCCGGGGATGCAGGACCGCCTCGCGCTGGTCGGAGGCGCGGTCGAGCTCGAGCCGG
>JAKONM010000056.1 GCA_022701925.1 Microbacteriaceae bacterium | reverse complement strand
GTGGTCGAACCTCGTCTACGACGGCCTCTGGTTCTCGGGTCTCAAGCGCTCGCTCGACGTCTTCATCGACGACACGCAGAAGTACGTCTCGGGCGAGATCCGCCTCAAGCTGCAGGGCGGCCGCGCGGTCGTGACCGGCCAGCGGAGCGACCAGAGCCTGTACGACTTCGACCTCGCGACCTACGACACGGGCGACACGTTCGACCAGTCGCTGTCCAAGGGCTTCATCGAGATCTGGTCCCTGCCGAGCAAGATCTCGGCGCGTCGCGACCTGGCGCAGCAGTAGTGGTCGACGCGACCCCGGGCCAGAACCAGCGGGCGGGGGAGGCGGGCGCCCTGTGGGGAGGCCGCTTCGCCTCCGGCCCCGCCCCCGAGCTCGCGGCCCTGAGCAAGTCGACGCAGTTCGACTGGCAGCTCGCGCCGTACGACATCGCGGGGTCACGGGCACACGCTCGTGCCCTCGCGGCGGCGGGGTACCTCGACGGCGCTGAGCTCGACGGCATGGTCGCCGCCCTCGACCAGCTCGAGGCCGACGTCGTCGACGGCTCGTTCGTGGCGGCGGAGTCCGACGAGGACGTGCACTCGGCGCTCGAGCGCGGCCTGATCGGCATCGCCGGCGCCGAGCTCGGCGGCAAGCTCCGCGCGGGCCGCAGCCGCAACGACCAGATCGCCACGCTGATCCGGCTGTACCTGCGCGACCACGTGCGGGTGATCGGCCTGGCGCTGGTCGACCTGATCGACGCGCTGGCCAGCCAGGCCGACGCGAACTTCTCCGCGGTCCTGCCGGGCCGCACCCACCTGCAGCACGCGCAGCCGGTGCTGCTGGCGCACCACCTGCTCGCGCACGCGTGGCCGCTGGTGCGCGACCTCGACCGGCTGGGCGACTGGGCGCGCCGGGCCGACGCGTCGCCGTACGGCTCCGGAGCGCTCGCCGGGTCCAGCCTCGGGCTGGACGACGACCTGGTCGCCCGCCGCCTCGGCTTCTCCCGCACCGTCGAGAACTCGATCGACGGCACCGCCGCCCGCGACGTGGTCGCGGAGTTCGCCTTCGTCGCCGCGATGATCGGGGTCGACCTCTCGCGCCTGGCGGAGGACGTGATCCTCTGGTCGACCCGCGACGTCGGGTTCGCGGTGCTGCACGACTCCTGGTCGACGGGGTCGTCGATCATGCCGCAGAAGAAGAACCCCGACATCGCCGAGCTGGCGCGCGGCAAGGCGGGGCGCCTGGTGGGCGACCTGACCGGGCTGCTCACCACGCTGAAAGGCCTGCCGCTGGCCTACAACCGCGACCTGCAGGAGGACAAGGAGCCGGTCTTCGACCAGGTCGCCACCCTGGAGGTGCTGCTGCCCGCGGTCACCGGGCTGGTCGCGACCCTGCGCTTCGACACGGAGCGGATGGCGGCCTCCGCGCCGGAGGGCTTCTCCCTGGCGACGGACGTCGCCGAGTGGCTGGTGAAGCAGGGCGTGCCCTTCCGCGACGCGCACGAGGTGACGGGCGCTCTCGTCGCCGCGGCCGAGGCGCGGTCCACCGGCCTCGACGGGCTCACCGACGACGAGCTGGCGGCCGTGTCGCCGGCCCTCACCCCCGACGTGCGCTCGGTGCTCACGGTCGAGGGCTCGGTCGCCAGCCGCACCGGCCGCAGCGGCACGGCCCCGCAGCGGGTGCGCGAGCAGCTGGCGGTCCTGACCCAGCAGGTGCGCGCCGCCCGGGAGCGCCTGCCGTGAGCCGCCGTCCCCGCTTCCTGCCGCCGGCGGTGCCGAAGCGCACCCGCTCCGCCTCGCCTGCGTGGGCGACCCGGGCCATCGTCGTCGTCGCGGTCCTGATCGTCGTCGGCGCACTCGTGATCACGATCGTCAGCGGCACGCTCTTCACCGCCCCGGGCTCGCGCTGATCGACCGGGACCTGCTGGTCCGCCCGGCCCTCGAGGTCGCTCCGGCGCTGCTCGGCGCGGTGCTGACCAGGACCGGCGCCGAGGGCGCGGTGTCGGTGCGGCTCACCGAGGTGGAGGCGTACCTGGGCTCGGTCGACCCGGGCTCGCACGCGTTCCGGGGCGAGCGCCCGCGCACCCGCTCGATGTTCGGACCGCCCGGGCACCTGTACGCCTACTTCACCTACGGCATGCACACGTGCGCGAACGTCGTCTGCTCGCCCGAGGGCACCGCCTCCGCCGTGCTGCTGCGGGCCGGCCGGATCGTGGAGGGCATCGGGCTCGCCCGCGAGCGGCGCGGCGGCGCGTCCGACCGCGATCTCGCCCGCGGCCCCGCCCGGCTGGCCGTCGCGCTCGGCATCGCGCTGACGGACGACGGCGTCGACCTGCTGACGGACCCCGCGTGGCGGCTCGAGGCGGCCCCGGGGCCCACCGACGACGTCCGCAGCGGTCCTCGCGTCGGGGTCTCCGGCGACGGGGGGGACGGCGACCGCTTCCCGTGGCGCTTCTGGGCGGGAGGGGATCCCACGGTCTCGGCCTACCGGCCGGGCAGGCCGCGCGCAGGGCGGTGAGGCGGCGTCAGACGCGCAGCAGCAGGACGACGCCGGCGGCGGCCGCCGCCCAGATCCAGCTGCCCAGCGTCCCCACGATGAAGCGCTCGCGCACCTCGCCGGTCTCCAGCTCGGTGAAGCGGCCGACGCCCTTGATCGCGATGACCACGGCCAGCGCCTCCGGATAGCCGGCGATGATCGCCGCGGCGACCGCCAGCCGTTCGAGCAGGCCGATCACCTCGCCGCCGCGCAGCAGCTCGCGCTCGCCGACCACGATGCCGCCGTGCGCACCGGCGTGCTCGTCGAAGGTCGTCCGGTCCAGCAGGAAGCGCACGGCGGGGCTGCCGCCCGCGACGGCGATCGTGAGCGCGGCGATCGCGACCACCGCCTCCACGAGGGCCGGAGCCGGCGCGGGCGCCACCAGCGCGGCCAGCAGCGAGACCGCCAGCAGCGCGCCCGCGACCAGGGTGAGCACCCGGTGGGGGCGCCGCCACGCGAGCACGGCCGCGACCGCGGCAGCGACGGGGACCAGCGTCAGCAGCAGCCACGCGACCCCGGCCAGCACCACCCACGCGGTCGGGTCGCCGGGCACGTCGATCATCGGGCCTCTCCAGCGGTGCGCACGTGCGGGACGCTAGCGGGAGCCGCCGACCTCCCGGTCCAGCGCCTCGAGCCGGCGCACCAGCGCGGGCAGGGCCGCGTCCTCGGTGCGCAGCCCCGCGGTGCGCGCCCGCTGGCTGATCGCCTGCGGCGTCACCCCCTGACGTTCCGCGACCTCGGTCTGCGACAGCCCCTCGGCCAGCAGGTCGGCGACCGCCCAGCCCTCGGGGGAGCGGCGCAGGCGCACCTCCAGCAGCAGGTGCAGCAGGGCGGTGACGTCCCCGGCGGCGACCGGGGCGTCGACCGCGGCGACCACCAGCCGGAACGGCGTGCGCTTCGCCGCGTCGACGGCCGTGCGCGCCGCCGTGAACGCGTCGCCGGTCGCCTCCCGCGTCGTGCGGGGCAGCGGGACGCGCACGTCGCCGACGCCCAGGCCGACGCTCCAGCGGCCGTCCCGCGTCAGCGCCAGCGCGGTGGTCAACGCCCTGCCCGCGTCGCCGTGCACCAGCTGGAACTCGTCCCCGGCGGTGCGGTCGGGGCCGAGCAGGGCTCCGCGGCGCAGGAGGGACCCCTCCTCGAGCAGCGGCGCGACGCGGTCGACGTCGGAGCGGCTCCCGACCTGGTCGACCGTCAGCACGAACATCCTACAAGTCTGCAGCATTGATCGGGCTTGATCAAGCCCACAGCCTTCACCCGTATGCCGTGAGGGGCGCTGGTACCGTCGAACCGTGCCGCAGTCCGTGCTCTCCCGTCAGCACAACGACGCGTCGATCGGGTCCGTGTGGGACGAGCTGCAGTGGCGCGGCCTGGTGCAGCTGTCCACGGACGAGGACGCGCTGCGGGCCGTGCTCGAGGGCGAGCCGATCACCTGCTACTGCGGCTTCGACCCCACGGCTCCCAGCCTGCACCTGGGCAACCTGCTGCAGCTGCTGCTGCTGCGTCGGCTCCAGCTGGCCGGGCACCGTCCGCTGACCCTGGTCGGCGGCTCGACCGGTCTGATCGGCGACCCCCGGCCGACCGCCGAGCGCGTGCTGCAGTCGAAGCAGCAGGTGGCCGAGCGGGTCGAGCTGATCCGGCAGCAGGTGGGGCGCTACCTCGACGTGGAGGGGGAGCGCGGTGCCCGGGTGGTGAACAACCTCGACTGGACCGAGGGGCTGACCGCCATCGACTTCCTGCGCGACGTCGGGAAGCACTACCGGGTCGGCACGATGCTGAAGAAGGACGCCGTCTCCGCGCGGCTGAACTCCGAGGCGGGCATCAACTACACGGAGTTCAGCTACCAGATCCTGCAGGGCTACGACTTCCTCCAGCTGTACCGCGCGGAGGGCTGCCGGCTGCAGACGGGCGGCAGCGACCAGTGGGGCAACCTGACGAGCGGCATCGACCTGATCCACAAGGCCGAGGGCGCGGTCGCCCACGCGATCGGGACCCCGCTGATCCTGAACAGCGACGGCACCAAGTTCGGCAAGAGCGAGGGCAACGCCGTCTGGCTGGACCCGGGGCTCACCACGCCGTACGCGTTCTTCCAGTTCTGGCTGAACACGGCCGACGCCGACGTCGACGACCGGCTGCGCAAGTACACCTTCCTCGACCGGGCGCGGGTGGAGGAGCTGGCGCGGGCGACGGCGGAACGCCCCGGTGCCAGGGAGGCGCAGCGCGTGCTGGCGTGGGAGGTGACCGCGATCGTGCACGGCGACGCGGCCGCGGACGCCGCCCGGGACGCGAGCGCCGCGCTGTTCGGCGGCGGCGACCTGCGGGCGATCGACCCGGAGACCCTCGCCGCGGCGGTGCAGGGGCTGCCCACCGTCGAGGCGGAGCCCGGGGACCGCATCGATCTGCTCCTGTCGCGCACGCTGGTGAAGTCGGCGGGGGAGGCGCGGCGCGCGATAGCCCAGGGCGGGGTGTCGGTGAACAACCGGCGCATCGAGGACTCCGACGCGGTGCTCGAGGACGGCGACCTGCTGCACGGCCGGCTCGCCGTGCTGCGGCGCGGCAAGCGCACCCTGGCGGCGGCCGTCAGGGGCTGAGGCCGTCGGCGACCTGCAGGTCGCCCTTCCTCGGCGACGTCGCGACGGCTCCCGGGAGCGGTTCCCCGTCCGACCATCGTCCTGGTGACTGGTGACTGGTGACTGGTGACTGGTGACTGGTGACTGGTGACTGGTGACTGGTGACTGGTGACTGGTGACTGGTGACTGGTGACTGGTGACTGGTGA
>JAKONM010000036.1 GCA_022701925.1 Microbacteriaceae bacterium | reverse complement strand
GGACGTCGCCGACCTGCACGTGGATCTGTCCAAGAACCTGGTCACCGACGAGACCCTCGACCTGCTGCGCAGCCTCGCCGAGCAGACCGGCGTCCTGGACCGGCTGCAGGCGACCTTCGCCGGGGAGCACGTCAACGTCACCGAGGACCGGGCGGTGCTGCACACCGCCCTGCGCCGCCCCGAGGGCATGCAGCCCCCGCTGGTCGTCGACGGCCAGGACGTCGACGCCGACGTGCACGCCGAGCTGGCCAAGGTCTACGCCTTCGCCCGGGCCGTCCGGTCCGGGGACTGGACCGGGGTCACCGGCCAGCGCATCGCCACCGTGGTCAACATCGGCATCGGCGGCTCCGACCTGGGCCCGGTGATGGCCTACGAGGCGCTCAAGGCGTACGTGCAGGACGGGCTCGAGTGCCGGTTCGTCTCCAACATCGACCCCACCGACCTCGCCGAGACGACGAAGGACCTCGACCCGGCCACGACCCTGTTCATCGTCGCGTCCAAGACCTTCGGCACGCTGGAGACGCTGACCAACGCCCGGCTGGCCCGCCAGTGGCTGTGGGACGGGCTCGCGGTCCCGGACTCCGACGACGAGCGCCGGTCCGCCGTCGCGCAGCACTTCGTCGCCGTCTCCACCGCCCTGGAGAAGGTCGCCGACTTCGGCATCGACCCCGACAACGCGTTCGGCTTCTGGGACTGGGTCGGCGGCCGCTACTCCGTCGACTCCGCCATCGGCACCTCGCTGGCCGTCGCGATCGGCCCCGAGCGGTTCGCCGAGTTCCTGGCCGGGTTCCACGCCGTCGACGAGCACGTGCGCACCACGCCGCTGGAGCGCAACGTGCCGCTGCTCATGGGTCTGCTGAACGTCTGGTACGTCAACTTCCTGGGGTCCCAGACCCACGCCGTGCTGCCGTACAGCCAGTACCTGCACCGTTTCCCGGCCTACCTGCAGCAGCTGACCATGGAGTCCAACGGCAAGTCGGTGCGCTGGGACGGCGCGGCGGTTACCACCGACACCGGCGAGGTGTTCTGGGGCGAGCCCGGCACCAACGGCCAGCACGCCTTCTACCAGCTGATCCACCAGGCCACCCGGCTGATCCCCGCCGACTTCATCGCGGTGGCGAACCCGGCCCGACCGCTGCAGGACGGCGAGACCGACGTGCACGGGCTGTTCCTGGCGAACTTCTTCGCGCAGACGAAGGCGCTGGCGTTCGGCAAGACGGCCGAGGAGGTGCGCGCCGAGGGCGTGGACGAGTCGGTCGTGGCCGCCCGCAGCTTCCCCGGCAACCGGCCGACGACCTCGATCCTGGCCCCGGCGCTGACCCCGTCGGTGGTCGGGCAGCTGATCGCGCTGTACGAGCACATCACCTTCGTCGAGGGCACGGTCTGGGGCATCGACAGCTTCGACCAGTGGGGCGTGGAGCTGGGCAAGAAGCTGGCGCAGGAGATCACGCCCGCCGTGCAGGGCGAGGCGGGGGCCCTGGAGCAGCAGGACTCCTCCACGAAGGCGCTGATCGCCAAGTACCTGCAGCTGCGGAAGTAGCCGCCCGGGGTTCGCGGATCCGCACTTCCCGCGCGGATCCGCAATTCCTGCCCGACACGCCGGTACGGAGGCCTCCGCACCGGCGTGTCGACCGATTCCTGTGGATCCGCGAGAGGGGAGCAGCCGATGGCGGGCAGCCAGGAGTTCTGGGAGGGGCGCTACCGCGCCGCCGCCGCGGAGGGCAGCAGCCTGTGGGGCCGCGAGCCGAACGGCTGGATCGCGGAGCAGGCGGCGGGGCTGGCCACCGGGCACGCGGCCGACCTCGGCGCCGGCGAGGGGCGCAACGCCTTCTGGCTGGCCGAGCGCGACTGGAGTGTCGAGGCCGTCGACTTCTCCGCGGTCGCGGTGGCGGGGATGGCCGAGGAGGCGGCGCTGCGGCGGCTGCCGGTCGCCGCGACTGTCGGCGACGTCACGGCGTGGACGGCCGAGCAGCCCGTGGACCTGGCGGTGCTCTGCTACCTGCAGCTGCCGCCGGACGCCCTGGCGGCGGCGATCGGCGCAGCGGCGCGTGCCCTGCGGCCCGGCGGGGTGCTGCTGGGGATCTGGCACGACCGGCTGGACGTCGAGCGGGGCCTCGCCGGCACCATGTCTCCGGCGATCCGGACGACGCCCGATGAGACCGCTGCGATGGCGGTCGCCGCGGGGCTGACGGCCGAGCTGAGCGGCCGGCGCGACCGCGAGGTCGACGGCGGGCTCGCCTGCGACTGCCTGCTCGTCGCCCGCGCCTGACCGCCTCCGCACGGTCCGGAGGTTCGCGGATCCGCAGTTGCTCCGCGACACGCCGCGAGCGGCGGAGGAGGACGCGGCGTGTCGCGCGCGTTCTGCGGATCCGCGAGGGAGTTGCGGATCCGCGAGGAGGCGGAGCCGGCCCGGGTCAGCCGGCGAGGAGGCGCTCCGCGGCCGCGACCACCTGCGCGGGGACGACGCCCGTGAGGCAGGGGTGGCCGGGCACCGGGCACTGCGTCGCACGGGAGCCGCGGCAGGCGGCCGTGCGGTCGCCCAGCAGCTCGACGGGCACCCCGTAGGGCGCCCAGCGCTCCGGGTCGACCACCGCGGAGAAGAGGCTGACGATCGGGGCGCCGACCGCGGCGGCCAGGTGCGCGGGCCCGGTGTTGCCGACGATCACGACCGACGCCCCGGCCAGCACCTGCGCCGTGCCGACCAGGTCGAGCGCGCCGCCCAGATCCACGCCGGAGCCGCCCGCGACCTGCGCGGTCAGCGCCCGCTCGTGATCGCCGCCCGTCACCGCCACGGCGTGCCCCGCCTGCGTCAGCAGCCGCACCACCTCGGCGAAGTGCCCGGCCGGGTACTCGCGCGCCGGGTACTGGGCGCCCGGGTGGACGGCGACGTAGGAGGCGGGCAGCCGGTCGAGCGCCGCGGGCCGCTCGGAGGGCAGGTCCACGTGCAGCCGCCCGTCGTCGCCCTCCGGCAGGTCGTAGCCCGACAGCCGCACGATCGCCAGGTTGCGCTCGGGCTCCGGGACGTCCTCCGGGAACGCCTCGCCGGGGATCCACCGGCCGTCGAGCAGCCCGGCGGACGCCTCGACCGACGCGCCGCGGATCACGGGCACGCCGGCCAGGCGCAGCAGCAGCGCGATCGGCAGCGGCGACTGGTGCGCCGCGGTGAGGATGATCGCCTCGTCCGGCCGCGCCTCCTCCACGATCGCGTCCAGCTCGGCGACCATCGCCGCGTCGACCGGGCGGTCGACCGCGGTGATCCACGGCACGCCCAGCACCCGCAGGTGGTCGACGCCGGGCAGCAGCCGGGCAGCGGACCGACCGCGCGGGCCGGCCAGCAGCCAGACCTCCGTGTCCGCCGCCGCGACGGCGCGCACGGCCGGGCCGGCCATCAGCACGTCGCCCATGCTGTCCAGCCGGACGACGAGCACCCGCCTGGGCACGGCGGTCAGCGCTTGAAGCGGGAGAGGACCTGGCCGGCGCCCGCGCGGGCGGTGTCGCCCAGGTTGCGCAGCGCGGCCTCGCGGGTCTCGGCGTCCGGCGTGTTCGTGAGCATCTGGCGCACGCTGCGCCGCACCACCTCCGCCTCCCACATCCACAGGACGTGACCCAGCAGCTCGGAGACGTGCTCCTCGGCCGGCAGGTCCTTCGCCGCGGGGCTGAGGCCCTGCTTCGGCAGCAGCACCTCGTGCGCGACCAGGAAGGCGCCGATGCCGTAGGCGGCGCCGCCCCACAGCTTCACCTTGGGGAAGTACTCCGCCAGCACGGAGTAGGCCGCCACGGTGACCACGGAGAAGCCGAAGTGCACCGACAGCACGCCCCACGGCACCTCGTTGCCGTTGTAGGTGTACGTCAACTCGTCGGGGTCGGCGCCGTTGTTCTTCAGCAGGGTGACGGGCGGCACCTCGCGGCCCGGCTTGCGCGGGGGCAGGAACGCCTCCCACGCCATCTTGATCGCGCCGGAGCTGAGGCCCGCGACCAGGCCGGCGGCCAGCGCGGCGCCGGGTCGGCGGCTCTCCGGGGCGGACAGGTCCAGCAGGCCGAAGGGAGTCTTCATGCCCGCATCGTGCCGTCTCGCCGATGCCCGTGTCTGGGAGCCGGCCGGACGTCGGGCACCGGAAGGGGGCACCCGCGGACGGCGCCTTCTCTCCGGCGCCGACCTGTCAGGCTTCCGGGATGGGCGGACGTGGCGGCGCAGGGGGCGGGGAGCGCTACGAGGGGCTGGTCCGCGCCGTGCGGGCGGGCGACCTGACCGCCGACGAGGCCGCCGAGGAGCTGCTGGCGGCGATGACCGACCGCGAGCTGCTCGGCCTGCTCGACGGCGACCTGCCCGCGCGGGCGCTGCCCTCCATCCCCCGCCGCATCCGCACCGCTCCGGTGGTCGCTGCGGCCGTGCCCCGCGTCGGCTTCCCCGGGTTCGCCTTCGCTGACGGTCCGCGCGGCGTCGTGGTCGGCGCCTCCACCTGCTTCCCGGTGACGATGGGCCGCGCCGCCACCTGGGACCAGGACCTGGAGCAGCGGGTCGGCGAGGCGATCGGGCTGGAGACGCGCGCGCAGGGCGGCGACTACTCCCCCGCCGTCTGCGTGAACCTGCTGAGGCACCCCGGCTGGGGCCGGGCGCAGGAGTGCTACGGCGAGGACCCCGTGCTGACCGCGCGCATGGGCGTCGCGCTGACGCGCGGTCTGCGGCCGCACGTGATGGCCTGCGTGAAGCACTTCGCGCTGAACTCCATCGAGGACGCCCGCTTCGAGGTGGACGTGCGCGTGTCGCAGCACGACCTGCACGAGGTGTACCTGCCGCACTTCAAGGCGGTGGTGCAGGCGGGCGCCGAGTCGGTGATGAGCGCCTACAACGCGGTCAACGGCCGCTGGCTCGACGTGCACGGCGAGCTGCTGACCGACGTGCTGCGCGACGAGTGGGGCTTCACCGGCTTCGTCACCAGCGACTGGGTCTTCGGCACGCACGACGCGCTCGAGAGCCTGCGGGCGGGGCTGGACGTGGAGATGCCGCTGCGCCTGCGCCGGGCGCGCGCGCTGCCCGCGGCCGTGCGGGACGGGCGCCTGCCGAAGGACCTCGTGCTGCGGTCGGCGCGCCGCATCGTGCGCACCGTGGTGGCCCATCACGCTGCGCGACCGCCGGAGGCACCTTCTCCGGACGTGGTCGCCGGGCCTGAGCACCGGGCGCTGGCGCGGCGGGTGGCGGCGCGGTCCATGGTGCTGCTGCAGAACGAGCCCGTGGGCGAACGGCCGCTGCTGCCGCTGCCCGCCGGGCTGCGCCGCGTCGCGATGATCGGGCGGCTGGCGGCGGAGGGGAACCTGGGCGACCACGGCTCGTCCCGGGTGCGACCGCCCTCCGAGTGCCCGCCGCTGCAGGGGCTGCGGGAGGCGCTGCCCGAGGCGGAGGTCGTGCACGAGACGGAGCACGACGCCGCGGTCGCCGCCGCCCTCGAGGCGGAGGTCGCGGTCGTGGTCGTCGGCATGGACCACGACGACGAGGGCGAGTCCGTGGTCACGGCGGGCGTCGACATAGGGGTGCTGGGCAGCGCCTCCACGCTCCCTCCTCTGCACTGGCTGCTCAGCGCCCTGGCACGCCTGGCCGCGCGCTTCGTGCGCGGCGGCGACCGCCGGTCGCTGCGGCTGCGCCCCGAGGACGAGCGCCTGGTCGCCGCGGTGGCCGCCGCCAACCCGCGCACGGTCGTCGTGCTGATCGGCGGCAGCGCGATCCTGACCGAGGCGTGGCGGCACCGCGTGCCCGCCCTGCTGCACGCCTGGTACCCGGGCATGGAGGGTGGCCGCGCCCTGGCCGAGGTGCTGCTGGGGGTCGAGGAGCCCGCCGGACGGCTGCCGTTCGCGGTGCCGCTCGACGCCGCGCACCTGCCGCCGTTCGACCCCGGCGCGCGCACCGCCGCCTACGACCGGTGGTGGGGCCAGCGGCGCCTGGACCGAGACGGGCACGCGGCCGCCTTCCCCCTCGGCTTCGGGCTGGGCTGGGCGGCCTGCGAGTTCCGGCTCGAGGAGCACTCCCTGTCCGCGGACGGCGGCACCGCGCGGGTGCGGGTGCGCAACCCGGGCGCCCGGCGCACCTCCGCGGTCGCCCAGGTCTACGCGGCCGACGCCTCCGCCCGCCGGCCGGTGGCGCAGCTGCTGGGCTTCGCGCGCGTCGACGTGGACCCGGGGCAGGAGGCGGTCGTGGACGTGCCGCTGGACGCCGGCCCGACCCTGCAGCGCGATCCCGCGACCCGCACCTGGTCCCCGCGCCCGGGCGACTGGCGCGTGGTCGCGGCACCGCACAGCCCGTCCGGCTTCGCGGACGGCGCGCCGCTGCGCCGCGGGTGAGGGCCCGCTGCAGACGGTCGCGCGGTCCGGCCGCGGACTCGCGCGGGCCCGGGCGACTCGACCATCGGGCCAGCTGGCCCGCTCGACGCCCAGCGGCTGAATCGACGCCTCGCCGCGTCGGGTCTGCCGCTGCGGATCGAGTCAGCAGTCCGTCTGCAAGAGGTCCGGGACGAGGTCGCGTGAGGACTCGCGACCTCGGGGCCTCCGGCTCGCTCGACGGCCAGCGGCTCGGTCGATGCGGCGACGCAGCCGCTTCGCGTCCAGTGAGCGGTCGCTCCTGCATGGCGCAGCGCGACGCGGCTCAAGCGGCGGGCAGGCGCTGCTCCCACAGGTCGAGGGCGGCCGCCAGCACGTCGGCCTCGGGCACGTCGTGCGTCGCGGAGGCGTCGTGGTCGCACCAGCCCTCCAGCACCCGCCTGCCGCAGACGCGGCACCCGCCGTGCCACGACACCAGCACGCGGTGCCAGGCGCGGGTCAGCGGTGCGACGTCGGCGAGGTTCGCGTAGGTGAACACCGCGACCGTGGGGGTGCCGACGGCTCCGGCCAGGTGGCGGGGTCCGGAGTCGTTGCCGATCATCAGGTCCGCCCGCGCCAGCAGCCCCACCAGGCCCGGCAGGGTCAAGCCCCCGATCACGGTCTCGACGTCGCCGCCGAAGCCGCCCGCCACCTTCGCGACCCGCTCGCCCTCGTCGGCGCCACCGACGACCACGACCCGGGCCCCGCGGTCGGCCAGCGCGCGGGCGACACGGCCCAGCCGGTCCTCGGGGTAGCAGCGGCGCGGGTCGCTCGCGCCGGGGTGCACGACCACCAGCGGGGCATCGGTCTCAGGCACGACGGCGCGCGATGCGGCCAGGTCCTCCTCGGTCACGGCGATGCGCGGGTCGAGGCGGGCGCCGTGCGCGCCGGCTGCGGCGGCGACCTCGAGCCAGCGCAGGGTGTCGTGCTGGAAGGCCGTGTAGGGCACCCAGCGGTCGGGCTTCGGCGCGTCCGGCGTCGCGGCCCCGACCGTGGTGCGGGCGCCGAGCCGCAGCAGCAGCCGGTTCGAGTTGCCGCCCCCGCCGTGCAGCTGGATCGCCAGGTCGTAGCCGTGCTCGCGCTGCTCGGCGGCCCACGCCTCGATCGTCGCCTCGTCCGCGTCCGGCGCCGCCGTCTTGATGCGCACGCCCGCGACGGGCGGCACCACGACGACGCGGTCGACCGGCGAGGGACGGCTCGTCACCAGGGGGACGTGGTGGCCGGCGCCGAGCAGCGTGATCTCCGCGTCGGGGTAGGCGTCGCGGATCGCGGTCAGCGCGGGCTCCGACACCACGTAGTCGCCGACGCCGTTCGCGCGCAGGATCGCGATGCGGCGGACGTCCGGGAACACGGCGGGCGGGTCGGCGAGGGGCGAGCGGGGCACCGCACAGTTCTGCCATGCCGGCGCTGGGAACCTCGCCGCCCTCCCAGCAGGGCCCGCCCCCTCCGCCCGCGGACCCAC
>JAKONM010000030.1 GCA_022701925.1 Microbacteriaceae bacterium | reverse complement strand
ACGGCGACTTGTCCTTCGTGAACCGCACGTCGCGGTTCGGGCGCATGATGCGGCCCTCGCCCCAGCGCGGTTCCGCTCGCGCGAGCAGCGCCTCCATCGGCTGCCGGATCGCCCGGTCGTAGCGGTCGCGGTGCGCGGTGAAGAACTCGCGGGTGTTGTCCCGCTCCAGCTCGTGGAAGAACATCGTGGCGCCGCGGCCGAACACCGGCCGGTCGGCGGCGAGCTCCGGCAGCACGCCGTCTGATGCCACCGGTCGCTCCGTCCCGCCGACGCGTCGCCGGCACCCGATCGAACCCGGCGGGTCGTCCGCCGTCGCGGGTCAGTGTGGCGGAGCGGATCTCAGGGCTCCCCGTGATCCGCTTCGGCCGGCGACGGCGGCGAGGAGGGTCCCCGGGCGCCGCAGCCCAGGGACCCTCTGCCGCCCGCGTCAGAAGACGCGGATGGCCGCCTCGGCGGGGGCGTCGAGCAGCTGCTCGATCTCGTCGTCCAGCTTCACCAGGGTGATGGAGGCGCCGGCCATGTCGAGCGAGGTGCAGTACTCGTTGACGTAGCTGCGGGCGACCGTGATGCCCTTGCCGGCCAGCACCTCGTGGGCGTGCTTGAACAGGATGTACAGCTCGCTGATCGGGGTGCCGCCCAGGCCGTTCACCATCAGCGCGACGCGGTCGCCGCTCCCGTAGGGCAGGTCGGGCACGATCGCGTCGAGCAGGTCGTCGACGATCTGGTCCGCGTTCGTCAGCGGCCGGCGCTCGCGACCGGGCTCGCCGTGGATGCCGACCCCGAACTCGATCTCGTCCTCGCCCAGCTCGAACAGCGGCGAGCCCTTCGCGGGCGGGGTGCACGCGGTGAGCGCGACGCCCATCGTGCGGGTGACGCTGTTCACCTTCTTGCCGATGCGGATGACCTCATCGAGGTCCGCGCCCTGCTCGGACGCCGCGCCCACGGCCTTGATCACGAAGAAGTTGCCGGCGACGCCGCGGCGGCCGACCGTGTACGTGGAGTCCTTCACCGCGACGTCGTCGTCGATCGCGAGCACCGCGACCTTGATGCCCTCCGACTCGGCCATCTCGCGGCCCATGTCGAACGCCATCCGGTCGCCCGTGTAGTTGTTGACGAGCAGCAGCACGCCCTTGTCGTTCGCCAGCAGCTTGGTCGTCTCGTAGACGTAGTCCATCGGCGGCGCGGCGAACACGTCGCCGGGGCAGGCGGCGTCGAGCATGCCCTTTCCGACGATCATGACGTGGGCCGGCTCGTGGCCGCTGCCGCTGCCCTGCACGATCGCGACCTTGTCGGCCGGGGCGTCCGCCCGCATGATCAGGTTGTACTCCGGCACGTACTTCAGGGTGTCCGGGTTCGCGAGCGCGATGCCCTGCAGCATCTCGGGCACGAACTGCTTCGGGTCGTTGACGAACTTCTTCATGCTGGTCTGCTCCTTCTTTCGGTCCGGCCTCGTCGCCGTCGGGGATGGGTTCTGCAGCGGGTCAGGAGCGCCAGACGGTGGCGAGCCGTTCGGCCAGCACGGCGAGGGCGGTGGCGCCCGCGTCGACCGAGCCCTTGCTGCGCTCGCCCGTGTAGGCGGCGCGGCCACGCTTGGCGACCAGGTCCGCGGTGTCGTCGGCGGCCTTCCGGCAGGCCTTCGCCGCGTCGTCGAGCACGTCGGCCGGGTCCTTGCCGGCGTCGAAGCCCTGCTCGAGCGCGTCGATGCAGGGCACCAGGGAGTCGAGCAGCGTCTTGTCGCCCAGGTCCGCGCCGCCGCGGGTCTTGATGCCCTCGACGCCGGCGCGCAGCATCGCGACCAGCTGCTGCGGGGAGATCTGCTCGTCGGTGCCGGCCGTCATGCCGGCCCGCAGGAAGCCGGTGCCCCAGATCGGACCGCTCGTGCCGCCGATGCGGGACGTGATCACCATGCCGCTCTTCTTCAGGAAGGCGCCGGGGTTCGACCGGTCCAGGTCGTCCCAGCCCTCCAGCAGCTTCTCGAAGCCGCGGGCCAGCGAGTAGCCGAAGTCGCCGTCGCCGACGACGGCGTCGAGGTCGCCGAAGTACCGCTCGTTCTCGATCGCGGTCTCGGCGATCACCCGCACGACCCGCTCGGTCGTGGGCAGGGAGGAGGGGGACGTGCTGTCGGTCATGCGGACTCCTTCGTCGGCTCGGTGTTGTGCGGACGGTCGGCTGCTCCGCCGGCGCGGGCCTCCAGGAGGCGGCGCACGAGGTCGAGGTCGACGTCGTGCCCCGGGCGCACGCCGAGCGGGTCGGCCCGCACCTCGATCGGCGGCCCGTCCGTCTCGCCCAGCTCGGAGACGACCAGCGATGCCTCTGCGAAGTCCTCGTCCGCGGTGTAGCTGCTGACGGTGACGAGGCAGGCCAGCCCGGCGCGGTGCGCGGCCAGCAGGCCGTTGCGCGAGTCCTCGACGACCAGGGTGTCGACGGGGTCGAGTCCCAGGCGCTCGACGGCCAGCAGGTAGATCGCGGGGTCCGGCTTCTTGGCGGGCACGACGTCACCGGCGAAGACCGGGACCCGCGCCGCGGCCTCCTCCCCCACCGCGTGCCGCAGCACCGCGGTGACCGACGCCTCGGCGGAGGTGGAGGCGACCGCGACCTGCCAGCCGGCGTCGAGCGCGGCGTGGATCAGCCGCCGGATCCCCGGCCGGGCGGGCAGTGCGCCGTCCTGCACCAGCCGCGTGAAGTGCGCCGTCTTGGCCCTGTGCCACTGCGCCAGCAGGTCCTTCCGGTCCTCGTCGCCCTCGGGCACGCCCGCGTCCCGCACGAACGCCGGGTCCGCGAACAGGCTGGCCATGCGCTCCTTCCCGCCGCCGATCCGCAGCTTCTCGGCGTAGTCGTCCTCGCTCCACCGCACGGGCAGGCCGAACTGCTCGAACGTCGCGTTGAAGGCCGGCAGGTGGCCGAAGCGCTCGGTGTCGGCCAGCACCCCGTCGCAGTCGAAGACCAGCGCGGTCACGACGCCCGCCCGGCGCTGCCGAAGACGCGCATGTGGTGCGCGGCCATGTCGAGCACGGCCTGCCGCTGCACCCTGAACAGCGAGGGCGGGTCCCACTGGTCGCGCTCGGCGGCGCCCTGCAGGAACTCGTAGCCGGAGCGCATGTAGGCCTCCTTGAGGCCCGTGGAGATGTTCACCTTCGCGCAGCCGCGCCGGATCAGGTCCTGGAACTGCTCGTCGGACAGGCCCGTGCCGCCGTGCAGCGCCTGCGGCACCCCGGTGGCCTCGACCAGGTCGCTGATGCGCTGCGCATCCAACGTCGGCGCCTGCTCGTAGCGCCCGTGCGCGTTGCCGATCGCGGGCGCGAAGCAGTCGATGCCGGTGGCGCGGATGAACTCGACCGCGGTCTCCAGGGTCTGCTGCTTCGACTCGTCGTCGGAGCCGAGGCCGTCCTCCTTGCCCTGGATCGCCTCGATCTCGCCCTCGACGTCCGCGCCCGCGGCCCGGGCCTCGGCGACCACCTCGATCGTCTGGCGGCGGTTCTCCTCGATCTCCAGGTCGTGCGCGTCGAACAGCACGGAGTTCCAGCCCTCGGCCAGGCAGGTGCTGATGACCGCGCGCTCCGGGCAGTGGTCCAGATGGAGCACGACGGGCACGTCGACGCCCTCGACGAGCGCGGAGAAGATGCCGAACAGGGGCTTCGCGCCGTACTGCTTCACCGTCTTGACGGAGGTCTGGAGGATGACGGGCGACCGCTCCTGCACCGCGGCGGCCAGCACCGCCTCGATCGACAGGTCGTCGATGATGTTGATCGCCGGTACGCCGTAGCCGCCGTCCTCCGCGGCCTCGAGCATCCCCTTCAGCGTCACCACTGGCACGGTGTCCCCCTCCATCGCGGCGGGCTCGTCGAGCCCGCACGCAGTCAAGGCGAGGGCGGTGGTCGGCGCCATGGGGGGAATTCCCCACCCTCCTCCGACCCGATGATCAGTCGGCGTCGAGCCAGCCCAGCTCGGTCGCCGCGGTGACGGCCGCGGTGCGGTTCGGCGAAGCGGTCTTCCGCAGCAGCGCGCCCACGTGCTTCTCCACGGTCTTCGACGAAAGGCCCAGGCGGGCGGCGATCTCGCGGTCCGAGCCGCCGCGCCGCACCAGCGCCAGCACCTCGCGCTCCCGAGCGGTGAGCGGGGACGGCGGGGAGGAGGGCGCGGACGGTTCGCGGAGGTCCGCGTGCACCGCGATGCCCCAGCCGGGCACCTCGTCGACCACGGCCGCGTGGCCGGCCCGCTGCAGCGAGTGCCGCAGTGCCGCGAGCACCTCCTGCGAGGTCGACCCC
>JAKONM010000014.1 GCA_022701925.1 Microbacteriaceae bacterium | reverse complement strand
GGACGTGATCTCGATCGGCACCGAGCTGCACGCGCTGCACTCCCCCGCCGAGAGCGTCAACCACCGCTCCGTCGCGGCGGTCTGGCCCTACGTGCAGCAGGTGGTCTCCCGGCTGTCCTGATCGCCGGCGGAGGGGCGCGCACCCGGTGCGCTCCTCCTCGTCTTCCCCTACACTGAATACTCATTCCACTACTGCATGAATATCAAAGGAGGATCGATGACGCTCTCCCACGATGAGCTGCTCGAGGTCCAGCGCCGGATGCTGCGGATCCGCAAGTTCGACGAGCGCGCCTCGAAGATGGTCAAGCGCGGCCACATCCCCGGCACGGTGCACACGAGCATCGGCCAGGAGGCCCAGGTCGTCGGCGCGACGTTCGCGCTGCAGGACGGCGACTACATGTCGGGCAACCACCGCAGCCACGGCCACCCGATCGGCAAGGGCGCGCCGCTCGGCCCGCTGATGGCCGAGCTGACGGGCAAGGCCGCCGGCGTCTGCAAGGGCAAGGGCGGCTCGCTCCACCTGGCGGACTTCGCCGTGGGCAGCCTGGGCGAGTCCGGCATCGTCGGCTCGAGCATCCCCATCGCCACCGGCGCCGCCCTGTCGTCGAAGGTGCTGGGCCGCCCGACGGTCGCGCTGGCCTTCTTCGGCGACGGCGCCGCGAACCAGGGCGTGCTCTACGAGTCGATGAACATGGCGGGCGTCTGGAACCTGCCGATGATCTTCCTCTGCGAGAACAACCAGTACGCGCTCTCCACGCCCGCGCACACCGTCACCTCCGGCGTGATCGCCGACCGGGCCGCCGGATTCGGCATCCCCGGGGTGCGGATCGAGAACGGGCAGGACTTCTTCGCGGTCCACGACGCGGTGAAGTCCGCGGTCGACCGGGCGCGCGCCGGCGAGGGCCCGACGCTGATCGAGGTCGTCACCTACCGCTACAACGAGCACTCCGAGGGCCTGCGGCTCTCCGTCGACTACCGCAACGCGGAGGAGAAGGCGGAGTGGCTGTCGCGCGACCCGATCGTGCAGTTCCGCGAGGCGCTGATCGCGGACCACGGCTTCACGGCCGAGGAGCTGGACGCCCTCGACGCGGACGTCCTGCGCGAGGTCGACGAGGCCGTCGCCTTCAGCGACGCCAGCCCGTTCCCCGAGAAGTCGGTCGCCTTCGACGACCTCTTCACCGACACCACGTACGTCGAGACCCTCTCCCGGCAGGAGCGGGCCGCATTCGAGCAGAAGGAGGAGGTGCCCGCATGAGCGTCATGAGCTACCTCGGCGCGATCGGCGCCGCGCAGCGCGAGGCCATGGACGCCGACGAGCGCGTCATCATCATCGGCGAGGACGTCGAGGCGAACGTCTACGGCACCACCGGCGGCAGCGGCAAGTCCCGCGCCAGCGAGGGCGACTTCACGCAGAAGTACGGCCGCAACCGCATCCGGAACACGCCGATCTCGGAGGAGGGCATCGTCGGCGCCGCCGCCGGGGCCGCGATGACGGGCCTGCGCCCGATCGTCGACCTCTCCTACTCGTCGTTCCTCTACATGGCGATGGACCAGCTGGTGAACCAGGTGGCGAAGAACCGCTACATGTTCGGCGGCCAGGCCTCGATGCCCGTGGTGTTCCGCTCGGCGATGTTCTACGGCCTGAACACCGGCGCCCACCACAGCGACCGCCCCTACCCGATGTTCATGAACGTGCCCGGCCTGAAGATCGTCGCCCCGGCCTCGCCCAGCGACGCGAAGGGCCTGCTGCGCAGCGCCGTCGACAGCGACGACCCCGTGCTGATCTTCGAGGCCTGCCTGCTCTGGGGCAGCAAGGAGGACGTGTCCGAGGAGGAGTTCTGGACCCCGCTGGGCGTCGCGCGCACCGTGCAGGAGGGCACCGACGTCACCGTCGTCGCCATCTCGAGCAGCGTGCCGGAGGCCCTGGCGGCGGCGAGGACGCTGGCGGAGGAGGAGGGCGTGTCGGTCGAGGTCATCGATCCCCGCACCCTGGTGCCGCTCGACAAGGAGGCGATCCTGAAGTCGGTCGCCAAGACCGGCCGCCTGGTGATCGCCGAGCCCGCCCACCGCACGTGCGGCGCCGCCGCGGAGATCAGCGCGATGGTCGCGGAGGAGGTCTTCGACTCCTTGAAGGCGCCCATCGCCCGCATCACCGCCCCGGACATGCAGATCCCCTTCAGCCCGGCGCTCGAGAAGCAGATGTACCCGGACCGCGTGAAGATCGCCGCCGCGATCCGCCGCACCGTCGGCGTCGCGCAGCGCGCCTGACCCTCCCCCACCCGAAGAGAACGACCGAGAAGAAGGAGACCCGAGATGGCACGAGTCGAGGTCCTGCTGCCCCAGTGGGGCATGGGCATGAGCGAGGGCACCATCAGCCAGTGGCTGAAGGCCGTCGGCGACCACGTCGAGGAGGACGAGGCCCTGGCCGACGTGGAGGCCGAGAAGGTCGAGGAGGTGCTCGAGTCGCCGGCGACCGGGACCCTCACGGAGATCCTCGTCCAGGAGGGCGACACCGTCGAGGTGCGCACCCTGGTCGCCGTCATCGAAGAGGACTGACCCCGCCGATCCCCCGGCGCGTCATCACGAAGGAGTGAGCATGAGCAGCATCCCCGCCGCGGAGCCGGCGTACGACCTGGTCGTCATCGGCGCCGGGATCAACGGTCTCGGCATCGCCCGGGACGCCGCGGCGCGGGGCCTCCGCGTCGCGGTCGTCGAGAAGGACGACCTGTGCAGCGGGGTCTCCGCGTGGTCGGGCCGCCTGGTCCACGGCGGGCTGCGCTACCTGGAGCACGGGGAGATCCCGCTGGTGCGGGAGTCGCTGAAGGAGCGCGAGCGCCTCTTCCGCCTGGCTCCCCACCTGGTGAAGCCGGTGCGGCTGCTCATGCCCTTCTTCGCGAAGAACAAGCGCCCGCCGTGGATGATCCGCATCGGGATGATCGGCTACGACGTGCTGTCGTTCGACAAGCAGTCGCCGTGGCACCGCATCCTGAACCGGCGCGCGATCGAGCGCCGGTTCCCCGGCATCGAGCGCGACGGCCTGTCGGGTTCGGCGATGTTCACGGACGGCCAGCTGGAGTACGCGGAGCGGCTGTGCGTCGAGCTGGCCGTCGGCGCGGCCGCGGACGGCGCCCGCATCCTGACCCACACCGCGGCGACCGGGATGCCGGTCGCGAACGGCCGCGTGACCGGGGTGACCGTGCGCACGCAGGACGGCGAGGAGCGCACGCTGCCCGCGAAGGTCGTGGTCAACGCGGCAGGCCCGTGGGTCGACTGGGTGCTGGGCAACCCCAACGGCGGCACCGTGCGGCCGGGCGAGCAGCGCCACATCGGCGGCGCGAAGGGCACGCACGTGATCGTCGACGCCTTCCCCGGCGCGCCGAAGGACGTCGTCTACTACGAGTCGCAGGCCGACCAGCGCCTGGTGCTGGTGATCCCGTGGATGGGCCGCTTCCTGATCGGCTGCACCGACTCGAAGTTCGAGGACGACCCGGACGAGGCGCGCGCCGAGGCCGAGGAGGTGGAGTACCTGCTCAAGGAGGTCAACACCCTCGTCCCGGGTGCGCACCTCACCGAGGCCGACGTGCTGTACACGTACAGCGGCGTGCGCCCGCTGCCGCACCGCCCGGGGGTGCCGGAGTGGCGCGTGCCGCGCAGCCACATCCTGCACGACCACGGCAAGGAGGGCCGCACGAACCTGATCTCGGCGATCAGCGGCAAGCTGACGACCTACCGCCAGCTGGCGGAGGACGCGGTCGACCTGGTGCAGAAGCGCCTGGGCCGGAGGGTGACGGCCTCCCCGACCCGCGACCTGGCGTTCCCCGGCGCCCGCGCCGCGGACCTGGAGGCGTTCGCCCGCGACTTCGTCGCGACGGCGCCGCTGGACCGCGACGTGGCCGAGCGCCTCGTGGACCTGTACGGCACGCGCGCCGAGTCGATCGTGCAGCTGCAGCAGGCGGAGCCCGACCTGGCCCGTCGGCTGTCCGACTCCGCGCCCCTGATCGCGGCCGAGGTCGCGTTCGTCGTCGACACCGAGTTCGCGCTGACCGTGGCGGACGTCTTCGCCCGCCGCACCCTGCTGGCCTTCGAGCCGGGCCACGGCCTGGACGCGGTCGACGCGGTCGCGGACGTGATGGCGGACCGGCTCGGCTGGGACGCGGGGCAGCGACAGGCGTCGATCGAGGACTACCGGCGGTGGCTCGGCCACCTGGCCGTGCCGGCGCCCGTCGCCGCGCGCGCGGAGCGGGTCGGGGCCTGACGTGCCCGGCCCCTACGTGCTCGCGATCGACGCGGGCTCCAGCAGCGTGCGCGCGATGCTCGTCGCCGCCGACGGCGACGTCAGCGGGTCGTTCTCCCGGCCCATGGCGCCGAAGTTCCCCCGCCCGGGCTGGGTCGAGTTCGACCCGGAGCACCTGTGGCAGATCGTCGTCGAGTGCATCGCCGGCGCGCTCGGCGCCGCGGGGTCCGACGGGTCCGACGTCGCCTCGGTCGGGGTCACCAGCCACCGCGAGACCGTGATGGTGTGGGACCGGGCGACCGGCGCGCCGGTGCACGACGCGGTGATGTGGCTCTCGAAGCAGACCGACGACATCGTGCGCGGCTGGTCGGAGCAGGGGCTCGACCCGCTGATCCGCGAGCGCACGGGGCTGCGGAACGACTCCTACTTCTCGGCCGGGAAGCTGGCCTGGTTGCTGGAGCACGTGCCCGGCGTCCGGCGGGACGCCGAGGCGGGACGCCTGGCCGCCGGCACGCCGGACACCTGGCTGCTCTGGAAGCTGACCGGGGGCACCGCGCACCGCACCGACCCCTCCTGCGCCTCCCGCACCGCGCTGCTGAACCTGGAGCGGCGCACCTGGGACACCGAGCTGTGCGACGTGCTGGGGATCCCGCTGTCGCTGATGGCCGAGATCGTGCCCTCGGACGCCGAGTTCGGGCGGGTCGACGCCGGGCTGCTGCCGTCGCGGCCGCCGGTCAACGGGGTGCTCGCCGACCAGCAGGCCGGCCTGTACGGCCAGGCCTGCACGACGCCCGGCGACGCCAAGAACACCTTCGGCACCGCCGGGGTGCTGGTGGTCAACGCGGGCGACCGGGCGCAGCCGGTGCCCGGCACCACGTCGTCGGTCGCCTGGCAGCTGGCGGGCGGCACCGCCTACGAGTACGAGGGCGTCGTGTTCCACGCGGGGCAGACCCTGCACTGGCTGCGGGACCGCATGGGCATCGCCGACGCGGAGGCGCTGAGCGGCGACATCGCCGAGAGCGTCGCCGACACCGGCGGCGTGTACTTCGTGCCCGGCTTCGCCGGCCTGTGCGACCCGCACTGGGACCGGGACGCACGCGCGGCCATCGTCGGCATCACGCTCGAGACGGACAAGGCCCACATCGTGCGGGCCGCGCTGGAGGCCATGGCCTACCAGACGCTCGACAACGTCGACGCGCTGGCGGCGGGCGGGGTCTCCATCCCGATGCTGCGGGTCGACGGCGGCGCGGCCCGCAACGACTTCCTGTGCCAGTTCCAGGCGGACGTCCTGGGCGTCCCGGTCGAGCGCCCCCGCGGGCTGGAGCGCACGGCGCTCGGCGTCGCGCAGGTCGCCGGAGCCGGCGCCGGGCTGTGGGACGCGGCCGGCGGCCCCGCGGCGACCCGGCGCATCGACCGGGTCTTCGAGCCGCTGATGGGCTCGGCCTGGCGCGACCAGCTGGTCGGCGGGTGGCGGGATGCCGTCGCCACCACCCGGGCGCACCCGCCCGCACGGGCCGCCGCGGCGCGGGCCGCGGCGCCCGACGCTCCCGCAGGAGCCCTCCCTGAACAGAGCGCGGCCCCGGCGGCCCCGCGGACGCCCTCCACCGACGAGAAGAGGAAGCACGATGAGCAGCTCACGCTCCGTTGACCCCATGGACCTGGTGCGCCGCGCCAGGGAGGGCGGCTACGCCGTCGGCGGGTTCAACATGCACAACCCCGAGACGACCCAGGCCCTGCTGCTGGCGGCGGAGCGCGCCGACGCGCCCGTCTTCATGCAGATCGGCCGCGCCGTCATCCCGCACATGGGCATCGACGACGCGTTCGAGATGACGAAGAAGGAGGTGGACCGCAGCGACGCGGTGGCCGCCGTCCACCTGGACCACGGCACGCTCGACGAGGTGCACCGCGCCTTCGAGCTGGGCTTCGACTCGATCATGTTCGACGGCTCCCACCTGCCCTTCCAGCAGAACGTCGAGGCGACCCGGGACGTGGTGAAGGAAGCGCACCGCCTGGGCATCCCCGTCGAGGCGGAGCTCGGCTCGATCCCCGACGCCGCCGAGGACATCCGGTGGGAGGACCACTACACGAAGGTCGAGGAGGCCGAGACCTTCGTGAAGGAGACCGGCGTCGACCTGCTGGCGATCAGCGCCGGCGTGATGCACGGCGTCACCGCGAGCGCCCCGCTGCCGCTGGCGATCGACCGGATCCGGCAGATCCGCGACGTGGTGGGCGTGCCGCTCGTGCTGCACGGCGCCTCCGGGGTGCCGACCGACGACGTGCGGCAGGCGATCCTGGCCGGCGTGCACAAGCTGAACGCCGACACCGACCTGCGGCACGCCTTCCGCGCGGGCATCGAGCGCATGTGGGCGCAGGGCGACCGCCAGCTGGAGGCCGCGATGGCCGAGGGCCGGCGCCTGATGATCGACGCGACCATCGGCAAGATGCGCGAGTTCGGCTGCGACGGCAGGGCCGGCGCGGGCGAGAAGACGGCGGCGGGCTCGTGAGCGACGTCGCGGAGGCGCCCGAGTCGGTCGTCGTGCCGCTGAAGGGCTTGAAGCGCACCGCCGCGCGCCGGATGGTGCAGGCGTGGGCGGCTCCGGTGTTCCACCTGAACGTCGGCGTCGACATGACGGAGGCGTCGAAGGCGAAGCAGGCGGCCGAGGGCGCGACCGTCACGGACGTGCTGGTGCTGGCCGCGGCCGCGGCGCTCGTGGAGCACCCCGACGTGAACGTGCACGTCGGCGAGGACGAGGTGACCCGCTTCGCGAAGGCGCACGTGGGCATCGCGGTGGCGACGCCCAAGGGCCTGGTGGTGCCGGTGGTGCACGGCGCCTCCGACCTGGACCTGGCCGGGATCGCCGCCGCGCGCAAGGACGTCGTGACCCGGGCCCGGGGCGGCGGGCTGACGATCGCCGACATGACGGGCGGCACGTTCACCATCTCCAACCTGGGGATGATGGGCATCGATCGCTTCGACGCGATCCTGAACGTGCCGCAGGGCGCGATCCTGGCCGTGGGCAGCACGCGGCAGCAGTACGTGCAGACCGCCGACGGCCCCGCGTGGCGGCCCATCGCCGAGCTGACGCTGACGTGCGACCACCGGGCGATCGACGGCGCGACCGGCGCCGCCTTCCTGTCCGCGTTGGCGGGCCGCCTGGCCGCGCCGATCCCCGGCGCCTCCGCCTGACCCCGCACCGCGAGATGACGCCCCGCCCGCACCCGGTCCGGCCGACGCCGCCCGGCCCCGGGCGGGGCGTCTCCGCGCTCCCTGCGGCCCGGGCCGCGTCAGGGCTCGTCGCGCAGGCGCTCCGCGGTGGTCAGGTCGGTCACGAGCGTGTCGATCCAGCCGCCGCGCACCGCAGCCCTGACCGCCTCGTACTTCTGGCGGCCGCCGGCGACCGCGATGCGCCGGCCGGTCGCGGCCAGCTGGTGCAGGCTCACCCCGATGACCAGTCCGTCCAGACCGGTGTCGACCGGCACGCCCTCGGCGTCGAGGAAGCGCAGGTTCACCTGGCCGACCGCGCCGCAGGCCTTCGCATGGGCCAGCTGCTCCAGCGAGAAGAAGTTGTCGCCGGGCACGAGCGGCGGGTCGACCTCGCAGGTGCCGATGCCGACCAGTGCGACGTCGAGCGCGTCGAGCGCGTCGAGCGCCTCCTGGACGTGCCCGTCCTGCGCGACGACCGCCTGCCGCAGCCGCTCGGACACGACGACGCCGGGTACGCGCAGGAACAGGGCGTCGCCGCCGATGCGGTCCGCCAGCCGCTGGGTGGCCCTGGTCGCCTCGTGCTGCATGCGGGGCGGGCCGACGTCGCCCAGCATCTCGACGACCCGGGTGCCCTCGCTCTGCCGCACGGTCTCGAGCTCGGCGACCATCGCGCGCAGCGACCGGCTCCACGACGTGAAGCCGACGGTGCGGCCGGCCAGCGGCAGGGTGGACACCAGGGCCGCTCCCGCCGTGCCCAGGTCGCCGGTGATCTCGGCGTCGTCGTCGCTCAGCTGGTCGACCACGTGCACCTGCGTCAGGGAGTAGCGCTCCTCGACGACCTCCTCCACCTCCGCGTGCAGGCCGTCCGGGACGACGACCACCGTGCGGACGATCCCCTCCTCGACCGCCGCCTGCAGCAGGCGGGAGACCCGGGCCTGCGAGACGCCGAGGCGCGACGCGATCTCGGTCTGCCGGATGCCCTTCGAGTGGTACAGCCGGGCGACCTTCGTCATGATGCGCAGGGCCTCGAGATCCGGCAAGCGGGTGCTCCTGTCCGTCGATGCTCCGTGCACGGAGTGCTTCGCGACACTACCGCCGGGTCCGCGGGCGTCAGCCGGGCCGCGTCACGACGGTGCGCGCGATGACGTCCTCCCGACCGCCCGTGCACCTGATGGGCGCCGCATCGGGGGACGCCGCGGACGACCTGGCGCTGGGCACCGCGCTGCTGCACGCCGTCGACGCTGCGGCCGACGGGCGGATCGTGCGCACCTACCGGCCCGTGCCCACGGCCGCCTTCTCGCGGCGGGAGACGCACCTGCCGGGCTTCGACCGCGCGGTGTCCGCGGCCGCGGCGGCGGGCTTCGCGCCCGTGATCCGACCGACCGGCGGCCGTGCGGTGGTCTACGACGCGGGCAGCCTGGTGCTGGACGTGCTGGAGCCGGCCGAGCCGCACCGCGGGCACCGCGAGGCGTACGGCGCCGTGTCCGGCGCGATCGTCGCAGAGCTGCGGGCGCTGGGCGTGGACGCCGGCGTGGGCGCGGTGCCCGGCGAGTACTGCCCCGGCGACTTCAGCATCGGCGCCCGCGGCGCGGTGAAGCTGGCCGGGGTCGCTCAGCGCGCCACCCGGAGCGCGAGGCTGGTCGGCGTGGTCCTGACCGTGCTCCCCTCCCCGGCGGCGGCCGAGGTGCTGACCGAGGTGAACGCCGAGCTGGGCCTCGAGTGGGACCCCGCGACGTGCGGGTCGGTGGCGCAGGAGCTGGGCGCGCCGATCCCTCCGGACCTGGAGCGGCGGCTCGTCGCGGCGTTGGCCCCCGGGGCGGAGGTCGTCGACCGGCACCGCTGGCTGCGGCGCGCTGCAGTCGGCTGACGCTCGGCGGCGCGTCCCGGCCGCGCTCGCGCTCCCCCGATTGACGGCGCGTGCGGCTCTGTCTACGCTGCTGAGGAATCAGCATTCGTACCACGACTGATTATGCTGAGATCGGCTCGAAGAGGAGACGACATGGCCGCAGGACTGTTCTCGAGCATCGCGGACCCGACCGACCTGGACCGGGTGCGGGACGTGATCGCCGCCTCGCCGGACCCGGAGCGGTTGGTGCCGCTGGGCATCCGCCGGCTCGGCATCGGCCCCGACGCCACCGCACAGGTCGCCGACGAGCTGGCCGCGAGCCTGCGCCCCGGTGCGGCCGAGCCCGCCCGGGTGCTGCTGGTGGTCGACGCGACCCCGATCCTGCGCGACGGCGAGGACCTGAAGGCCCGGGTGGAGGGCGATCTGCGCGGCCGCTTCGCGGTGGAGCGGCTGGTCCTGGGCCACGGCGGCCACCTGCTGGCCGACGACGAGGCGCTGGACGCGGCCACCGCGGCGGTGCAGGGGTTCGACGGCGTCGTCAGCGTCGGCGGCGGCACCGTCACCGACATCGCCAAGGTGGCGACCGACCGCGCCGGCGGCATCCCCCTGGTCGTCGTGCAGACCGCCGCCAGCGTCGACGGCTTCACCGACAACGTGTCGGTGGTGCTGATCAGCGGCGTCAAGCGCACCATCCCCTCCCGCTGGCCGGACGTGGTGCTGGCGGACACCACGACGATCCGCACCGCGCCCGCGGAGATGAACTCCGCAGGCCTCGGCGAGGTGCTGTCGCTGTACACGGCACCCGCCGACTGGCGCCTCGCGGCCCTGCTGGGCCTGGACGGCAGCTTCCACGAGACGCCGCGCGACCTGCTGCTGGCCTTCGCGGGCGACCCGTCGGAGTGGGCCGTCGGCCTGTCGGAGGGGGACCCGCAGGCGGTGCTGCGCCTGACCCAGGTGCTCGCGATCCGCGGCATCGGCACCGGCATCGCCGGCACCACCGCCTGCCTCAGCGGCGTCGAGCACGTGGTCAGCCACATGCTCGACATGTACGCGGCCGCCCACGAGCTGCCCGTCGGCCTGCACGGCGCACAGGTCGGCGCCGCGACGCTGGTCGCCTCCGCCGCCTGGCACCTGCTGCTGGACCGGCTGGAGCGGGCCCCCTCCCCCGTCCCGGTGCACCTGGACCGGCAGGCGCAGCGCCAACGGGTGTCGCAGGCCTTCGTGCGGGTGGACGCGAGCGGCCGGCAGGGCGCGGAGTGCTGGCGGGACTACGAGGCGAAGCTGACCGCCGTCGAGGCGGCACGGCCGCGCATCGAGCGAGCGCTGCAGGACTGGCCGACCGTCGCCGACGGCTTCCGGGAGTCGATCCCGACTCCGGAGACCCTGGCGGTCGCGCTGCACGCGGCGGACTCCCCCGCCGGGCCGGAGGGCCTGGAGGACTGGATCGACGAGGAGCACTTCCGCTGGGCGGTGCAGGACTGCCTGTACATGCGCAACCGCTTCACGGTGGCGGACCTGCTGCTGCACCTGGGCTGGTGGACCGACTCCGAGGTCGACGCCGTGCTGGACCGCGCTCGATCGGCGGCGCGGGCGGCGCGGGCATGAGCGGCGACCTGGTGGCCGCGGTCGACCTGTCGACCACCGGCTCGAAGTGCGTGATCTGGGACGCGGCCGGCACGGCGGTGGCGACCGGGCGGTCGGGCCTCGACCTGGCGACGCCCTTCCCCGGCGCGGGCGAGCAGGATCCCGAGCAGTGGTGGACCGCCACCGTGCGCGCCGTCTCGGCCGCGGTCGCCCAGGTGGACGCGAGCCGCGTGCGCGGCATCGCGATCGCGAACCAGCGCGAGACGTTCGCGTGCCTGGACGAGCACGGCCGAGCGCTGCGGCCCGCCATGCTGTGGCTCGACCGCCGCGCCTCGCGCGAGGTCGAGGAGCACGGCACCCCGGCGGTGCGCGAGACGACGGGCAAGCCCGTGAACCCGACGCCCGCCTACTACAAGCTGCTCTGGCTGCGGGCGAACGAGCCCGAGGTGCTGGCGCGCACCGCCCACGTGGTGGACGTGCACGGCCACCTGGTGCAGCGGATGACGGGCCGCTGGGCGACCTCGATCGCCGCG
>JAKONM010000010.1 GCA_022701925.1 Microbacteriaceae bacterium | reverse complement strand
CGTGCTGTTCATCGCCGCGCCGCCGCTGGTGCGCGCGATCTTCCGGCTGCCGGCGCCGGGCGCCGCGAAGGGGGCACGGGCATGACGACCCTCGAGACCAGCACCACCGGCGCCGTGGTCGGCACGGCGGGGCCCCGCCGCTCGTGGCGGGTCGTCTGGATCTACGGGGTCCTCACCGCGGTCGCCGCCGTCCTGCTGGTCGGGTTCGCCCGCGGCGGCGTCGCCCGCTTCGGCCTCGCCACCTCCACCGACCTGGTGCGGCTGCCGCCGCTCTCGCTGCCGGGACTGCCCACGGGCGTCGTGGTCGTGCTGATCGCCGCGGTCTGCACCCTGCTCGCCGCGCGGCTGGTGCGGCAGGACCGGAAGCAGCCGCTGTGGCTGCCCGTCGTGTTCGCGGTCGCCCTGGTCGTCGGGCTGCTGACCTGGGCGACGACGGGCGCCGGCCAGTCGGTGCCGCTGCCCGGCCTGCTCGCCGGGTCCCTGGCGCTGGCCGTGCCGCTGATCTTCGGCGCGCTGGGCGGCGTGATCTCGGAGCGGGTCGGCGTGGTCAACGTCGCGATCGAGGGGCAGCTGCTGGCCGGCGCCTTCACCGCCGCGGTGACCGCCTCGCTGACGAAGTCGCTGGTGGCCGGCCTGGTCGCGGCGATGGTCGCCGGGATGCTCGTGTCGTTCGTGCTCGCCGCCTTCGCGATCAAGTACCTGGTCGACCAGGTGATCGTCGGCGTCGTGCTGAACGTGCTGGTGCTCGGCCTGACCAACTTCCTCTACAGCCTGGTGCTGGTGCCCGCCTCGGCGACGCTGAACAGCCCGCCGTCCTTCGAGCCCATCTCCATCCCGCTGCTCTCGGCGATCCCGGTGATCGGGCCGGTGCTGTTCCAGCAGACGGTGATCGTGTACCTGATGTACCTCGGGGTCGTCGCGGTGACGCTCGGGCTGTTCCGCACAAAGTGGGGCCTGCGCCTGCGGGCCGTCGGCGAGCACCCGCAGGCGGCGGACACCGTCGGCATCTCGGTGGGCCGGACCCGCTTCTGGAACGTCAGCCTGGCGGGCGCGATCGCCGGCCTCGGCGGCGCCTACCTGACGCTGGCCGCGGTGCCCTCGTTCACCCGCGACGTCACCTCCGGCGCCGGCTTCATCGCCCTGGCCGCGGTGATCTTCGGGCAGTGGAACCCCGTGAAGGCGACGCTGGCCGCCCTGCTCTTCGGGTTCGCGAGCAACCTGCAGAACGTGCTCGGCATCGTCGGCAGCCCGGTGCCGCCCGACTTCCTGCTGATGCTGCCGTACGTGGTCACGATCTTCGCCGTCGCGGGCCTGGTCGGCCAGGTGCGGGGGCCGGCGGCGGCGGGCAAGCCCTACGTGAAGGGCTGAACGCCCGCTCGGTCGATCGGCGGTCCGTGTCCTCCCCGGACCTCCGCGACCCCGGGCCGCCGGAGGGCTAGCGTCACCTCATGCGACGGCTGGGGGGAGCGGCGCTGGCCGCGGGGGTGCTGCTGATGCTGACGGGCTGCGGGTCGCAGGCGACCACGCCCTCGGCGACGCCGACGGTGACCGTGATCGAGACCCCGTCGGCCGCGCCGTCGACGACTGCTTCGGCGACGCCCTCGACGGCGCCGTCGTCGACCGCCTCCGCATCGGCGTCCGCGTCGGCCTCCTCCTCAGCGCCCTCGGCGGGCGGTTCCGCGCCGGCCGGGCAGTGCCCCGACGACTCGCTGGGCATCACGGTCGTCAGGGCCGCCGACGGCGGCGGGGCAGGCAGCGAGTACTACCAGGTGCTGTTCACGAACACCGGCGGGTCGAGCTGCGTGCTGCGCGGCACGCCGGGCGTCTCGGTGATCAGCAGCGGGGGAGCGCAGCTGGGGCCCGCCGCGGACCGCGTCCAGACCGGCGTGCAGCTCGTGCGGATCGGCGTGGGAGGCGTCGCCGCGGCGACTCTCCAGGTCGTGAACATCGGCACCGACGGCGGCCCGCTGGACGGCTGCCGGGCGGTGACCGGCGCCGGCTACCGCGTGTACGCGCCGCACTCGACGAAGGCGGTGCGGGTGCAGGACGGCGACGCGGTCGCCTGCGCCGACGGCCCGGTGTTCATGACCGTCTCGCCGGTGGCCCGCTTCACCGGCTGACGGCGTGCGCTCCGGCTAGCGTGATCCGGTGACCGAAGCCTTCGACGCCGTCGACCTGATCGTCGCCAAGCGGGAGCACCGCGTGCTGGAGACCGCGGCGATCCGCTGGCTGGTCGACGCCTTCACGCGCGGGGCGGTGGCCGACGAGCAGATGTCGGCCTGGGCGATGGCGGTGCTGCTGAACGGCATGGAGCGGCGGGAGATCCGCGACCTCACGGAGGCGATGATCGCCTCCGGCGAGCGCATGTCCTTCGACGGGCTGGGTCGGCCCACCGTCGACAAGCACTCGACCGGCGGCGTCGGCGACAAGATCACGCTGCCGCTCGCGCCGCTGGTGGCGGTCTTCGGCGTGGCCGTGCCGCAGCTCTCCGGCCGCGGGCTGGGGCACACGGGCGGCACCCTCGACAAGCTGGAGTCCATCCCGGGCTGGCGGGCCGACGTCGGCACGGCCGAGATGCGCGCGCAGCTGGCGGACGTCGGCGCGGTGATCTGCGCGGCGGGCGCCGACCTCGCGCCCGCGGACAAGCGCCTCTACGCCCTGCGGGACACCACCGGCACGGTCGAGTCGATCCCGCTGATCGCCTCCAGCATCATGTCGAAGAAGATCGCGGAGGGCACCTCCGCGCTGGTGCTCGACGTGAAGTTCGGGTCCGGCGCCTTCATGACCGATCGGACGCGGGCCGAGGAGCTGGCCCGGACGATGGTCGACCTGGGCACCGACGCCGGGGTCGAGACCGTGGCGCTGCTGACCGACATGTCGGTGCCGCTCGGCCTGGCGGTCGGCAACGCGATCGAGGTCGCCGAGAGCGTCGACGTGCTCGCGGGCGGCGGTCCTGCGGACGTGCGGGCGCTGACGGTCGCCCTGGCGCGGGAGATGCTGGCCCTGGGCGGGCAGCCGGACGCGGACCCGGAGGCGGCGCTGGACGACGGCCGCGCGATGGACGTCTGGCGGCGGATGATCCGGGCGCAGGACGGCGACCCGGATGCGCCCATGGCCGAGGCGCGGGAGCGCCACGTCGTGCTGGCCGAGTCGGACGGCGTGCTGCTGGAGCAGGACGCGAAGTCGATCGGGGTCGCCGCCTGGCGGCTGGGCGCCGGTCGCGCACGGCAGGGGGAGCGCGTGCAGCACGGTGCGGGCGTGCTGCTGCACGCGAAGCGCGGGGACGCGGTGCGGGCGGGGCAGCCGCTCGCCACGCTGCTGACCGACGACGAGGGCCGCATCCCGCGCGCCCTCGAGGTGCTGGAGGGCGCTCACGTCGTGGCGCCGGCGGGCACGGCCGTGCCCGACCGTCCGGTGGTGGCCGGCCGCATCGCCGCCGGCTGACACGCCTCACCGGGGCGCATCCGGGCGGCGCGGGCTACCCTCGCTCCCGTGGGGGAAGAGCTGCTCTGGGGCGACGTCGATGCGACCCTGCTGCCGAAGGTGTCGCTGCACGACCACCTGGACGGCGGTCTGCGTCCGGGCACGATCGTCGAGCTTGCCGACGAGGCCGGCGTCGACCTGCCCGCGACCGACCCG
>JAKONM010000007.1 GCA_022701925.1 Microbacteriaceae bacterium | reverse complement strand
GGGGGGGGGGGGGGGGGGGGCTCGCGCCCGTCGTCACGCGGTGACGCGGCGGAAACCCCTTCGACCCACGAGGCTGCTAGGAAGAAGCCATGAAGGGCTTCAAGGAATTCATCCTGCGCGGCAACATCATCGACCTGGCCGTGGCGGTCGTGATCGGCGCGGCGTTCACCGCGCTCGTCACGGCGGTGGTCACCAACATCTTCAGCCCGATCCTGTCGGCGATCTTCAAGGCCGACAGCTTCGACAACCTGTGGGTGGTGTCGATCCCGCTGACCGCGGGGTCGGCCGACATCAGGTTCGGCGCGGTCGTCGGCGCGGTCGTCAACTTCGTCCTGATCGCCGCGGTCGTCTACTTCGTCTTCGTGCTGCCGGTGAACCACATGATGAAGCGGGCGTTCCAGCGCCAGCAGGAGGCCCCCGTCTCGGACGAGCCCGCTCCCCCCACCGAGCTGGACCTGCTGGCGCAGATCCGCGACCTGCTGGCGCAGCAGGACGGCACCGGCGGCGTCGGCGACCGCCGGGTGCTCAAGACGAAGTGACGCCGCGCCGGTCGGGGCGCGCGCATCCTGCGCCCCGACCAGCCGGTCAGCCCCAGTGGGGCGGCTTGTCGCGGCGCAGCTCGTCGTCGCGCGAGGTCGCAGGGACGTCGCCCCAGCGGCGCGGATCGTCCTCCGCCGCCGGCTCGACCGCGGCCGGCGCGGGGTCGCTGCCGGGCGCGGGCTCGGTGCGCACGCGCCGCCGCGCGGTCAGGGCGCGACCTCGACGACCGGGATCGTGTTCGTCAGGGGCGACGGCTCCTTCGCCGCCAGCGCGATCGCGATGCGCTGCGCGACCGCGTCGGGGTCGCTGAACAGGTCGAAGCTGTGCACGCGCAGGTAGTGCCAGCCCAGCCGCTTCAGGGTCTCGGGGCGCAGTCGCAGCCCCTGCCGCAGGCTGGTGCCGGCGAACGAGGCGTCCGTCTCGACCGTGATCGCACGGGCGCCGTGCGCCGCGACCAGCCCGAGCTTGCCGTGGTAGCCGAGCGCCGCCCGCATCCCCAGGCCCCGCAGGCGGCGGGCCAGGTCGACCAGCATGGCGTCGCGGTCGTCGTCGATCGGATCGTCCGCGATGCGCCCCTCCGCGTCCGCCAGCAGCCGCTGCAGGGCCAGCACGCCCGGCGGCATCCGGTCGGCCTGGAGGTCCTCCGGCCGGAAGCAGGAGACGAGGGCCAGCGAGCGGCGGGCGCGGGTGACGGCCGCCGCCAGCAGGCGGTCGCCGCCCGGCTTCGCGAGCGGCCCCAGCTGCGACAGCGTGCGGCCGTGCGGGGTGCGGCCGAAGCCGACGGACAGGATCACCCGGTCGCGGCTGTGGCCCACGGCCTCCGCCAGCGTCACGACGATGAACGGCTCGGCCGCGTCGCGGGTGAAGAACTCGGTCACGTCTCCGCGGCGCACCAGCGCCTTCATCACGGCCTGCTGCACCCGGATCGCGTGCCGCGCGCTGCCGGAGACGACCATCAGCGACTCGCGCGGGCGGTTCGCCGCGTGGTCCAGCACGCGCTCCACGACCCGCTGCACCTCGGGCTCCACGGCCTCGACCGCGCCCGTCTCGGCGTCCGGCAGGCCGTGGCCGTTGTCCACGTAGTCGAGCATCAGGCTGCCGTGGCCGAGGAAGGTGCCGGCCCACGGCACGCTGCGGATGCGCCCCTCGTAGAAGCGGCGGTTCACCAGCTCGGCCAGGTCCTCGCCGCCGGCGCGGTAGCTGGTGGTCAGCTCGACCGAGGGCACCAGGGCGGCGACCCGCGAGAAGACGCTGTCCTCGTGGCGCTCGTCCAGCCGCTTCTGCGTCTCGGCCGCGTGGTCGCCCTCGCGCACCGCGATGTCGAAGGGCATCGGCGTCTGGGTCACGGGGTCGCCGAAGACCACCACCTGCTTCGCGCGGCGGATCGCCCCCAGCCCCTCCGCGAAGGACAGCGCGCCCGCGTCGACGACGAACACCGCGTCGAAGGCCACGTCGCCCAGCGCGTGCACCTCGTAGGGCGAGGCGAGCCACACCGGCGCCAGCAGCTTCATCAGGTGCGGGGCCTCGCGGTGCAGCACCGCGGGGTCGTCCACCTTGGCCTGCAGCAGCTGCCGCAGCGTCTCGGCCTCGGCGCCCCGGTCGTCCAGCGCGAGGCGCCAGGCGTCCGCCAGCTGCCAGGCAAGCCTCGTCGCGTTGGCGGCGGCGTGCGCGCCGTCGACCAGGCGGAAGTCCTGCTCCAGCCGGTCGAGCACGGTGGTGTTGGCGCCCAGCAGCGCGGGGTCGTCGGCCAGCAGCCGCTCCAGCACGCTCTTCCACCAGGCCAGCTCCAGCTCGGCGCCGACCCGCTCGCCCGGCACGTGGCGGCCGGCCAGGTCGTCCAGCAGCGGCGCCAGGTCCTGCGCCTTCAGGCGGGAGACCACGCCCTGCCGCTCCTGCAGGTTGTCCAGCACGTCGGAGTCGGCGGCCAGCGCCGACAAGCGCCCCGGCAGGGTCTCGATCGGCTCCTGCAGCAGCGAGTCCGGCGATCCGGTCAGGCCGAGCGGCTCGTCGAGCGCGGCCAGGTCGGCGGCGACCGCCTGGTGCTCCGTCCACAGGTCGGTCACGCCGGCGGGCACGTCGGGGTTGACGCCGGTCGCGGCGAACCGCTGGTGCAGCACCCGCTGCTGCTGGATGCGCTGCAGCCACTCGTGCAGGTCGGTCACGTGCACGCCGGGGCGCAGGAACTCGCGCGCGAGCCGCTTCAGGCGGCGGCGGTTCGTGGGCGACATCTCCTTCGCGTCCCGGCGCGGCCCGGTCGCGATGATCAGCTCGCCGAGCGACCGGTCGAAGACGGAGGGCTGGAACTTGTCGAGCGTCTCGCGGATGTCCAGCATCAGGCGCAGGTAGACGCCCAGCTCGGCGACCGTGCCGAAGGGCCGGAAGCGCGAGCCGGCGATCATCTCCTCGGCCCGCTCGAGCAGGCGCGGCACGTCGGCGCCCGCCAGCCGCTTCGCCAGCGCGTGCGCCTGGGCGGCGCCCTCGCCGTCCGGGAAGCGCGCGCCGTACCAGGGCGAGTCCCCCGGCCCGATGCGGAACTCCCCCAGCGCGGCGGCCTGCAGCAGGTCGCGCTGCACCTGGGCGCGGTCGGCGGCCAGCGCCTCCATCGCGCGGGTGGACAGGCGGGAGGTGGTGGCGGGAGGGCTGGGCAGCAGCGCCAGCCGCGCCAGCTCGCCCAGCGCGTCCAGCACGCTGACCCGCAGCACGGGGTCCCGGCGGGAGAGGGCGGCGCGGTAGTCCAGCAGCACGGAGCGCAGGCGCACCAGCGCCTCGTCCACCTCGGCCGTCTCCGGGGCCGTCGCCTTCTCGTTGCGCGAGATCGCCTGGATCAGGTCGCGCCGCAGCGTGCGACTGCTGGCCGCGACGCCGGGCAGCCCCGCGTCGGTCAGGCGCTGCGCCACCCCCCGCAGCGTGGCGTGCCTCGGGCTCACCACCAGCACGCGCTTGTGCTGCGCGGCCAGTGCGCCGAGCGCGTTCACGATCGTCTGCGTCGCCCCCGTCCCGGGCAGCGTGTGCACGGCCGCGTGACGGCCTGCCGCGATCTCGGCGACCGCCCGCTCCTGCGCCGGGTCCGCGTCGAGCAGCGCGGCGTCGAGCGCGGGCGGGCGCTCGTCCTGCCCGATCACCTCGGTGCGCTCCGCGGCGCCGCGCACCCGGGCGATCGCGGTCGGGTTGCCGGCCACCGCGTCGATCACGGGGTGGGAGTCCTCGCGGGCGTCGGCCAGCAGCATCGGCCCGACCTCGCCGAACGAGGAGATCAGCAGCCGCGGCTGCACGCTGAACCGCTCGAGGTGGGCGGTGATCGCCCGCAGCCGGTCGATCACGGGCTGCGGCTTGAAGGCGCCCTCGGACAGCGCCAGGGAGACGAACGCCTCCGGGTCGAGCCGGATGTCGTACTGCTCCTGCAGCACCGCGACGAGGCCCGGGTTCAGGCGCAGCGCGCCCTTCAGGCGCAGCTCGAAGTCGCGGCCGTACCGCCGGATCGCCAGCGGGCGCAGCAGCACCGGCCCGCGGTACTCCTGCTTCTCGAACCGCCACTCCGCCAGGCCGATCGCCAGGTGCATGCCGTCGAGACCCCGCGTCGCGGCCAGCTCGACCGCCTTCGCGGTCAGGGTGGAGGCGGCGGCCGACGCGCTGCGGAAGGCCAGGTCGTCCCGGATCAGGTTCGACAGCAGCGTCGTCTTGCCGGTGATCAGCTGCGCGAGCCCGGAGGGGTGCGTCGTCGACAGCTCGATGCGGGTGCGCGCGGTGTCCTCGAACCGCACCAGCGGCGAGGGGCCGCCGACCTCGCGCAGCTCGGCGCGCCAGCGCTCCCAGGCGCCCGCGGCGCCGCTCGAGCCGCCCGGCCGCAGCAGCCCGCCGACCGGCGGCTGCTGCACGGGGGCGGTCGTCCTGGGCGGGTCGGCGGAGGGCGGGCCGTGCTCCCCGTCCTCGTCCACCCGCAGCACGCTGACACTGTAGGTGTACCCCGATCCGGCCGCGGGAGGCACGCCGCGCCGTGTCGGCGGATCCGCCGACGTCCCGGCGTGGCACCCGGACGAGGGTCTGAAGAGCGGGACACTGTCGCTCCGCCGCGGCGGGGCGCGGCCGTCAGCCCTCCGCCGGGGTCCCCTGGTGGAACCGCAGCCGCCAGCGGCCGTCGACCCGGGTCCAGACGCTGCTGCGGTTCGCGCTGCGCCGCGCACCGTCCGGCCAGCGCGTGACGCTGCGGTACGTCAGCAGCGCCGCCCCCTCCCCCAGCGGGCGGACCCGCAGGTCCGGCAGCGGCAGCTCCGTCCCGAACGGCGCCGCCTCCATCGCGAGCGCGGCGTCCCGCGTCCAGAGCCTGCCGGAGGCGCCGAACTCGTCGAAGTCGTCGGCCAGCACCGACTCCAGGTGCACGGGGTCGAACCGGGTCGCGGGCCGCCACAGCGACTCCTCCAGCGCGGCCAGGTCCGCGGCGTCCTGGTCGTCCATCCCTCTACACTGCCGGAGCCACGCCTCTGTAGCTCAATGGAAGAGCAGTTCCGTCCTAAGGAAAGGGTTGGGGGTTCGAGTCCCTCCAGGGGCACCGCGCATCCGCGGGCGCCGCTCGCGTCAGGCGACGGGCCCCGCAGCGAGTCCGAGCCGCTCGCTCCGCGTGGACGCCGATCTGCGGTTCCTCCTCGCATCTGCGGCAGGTCCGCCGACCGCAGATGCGCGGCGCGACCGCACCCCGCTCACGCGATCAGGGCAGCGTGAGCAGGGACGCCAGCAGCACGTCGCCGAAGCCGTCCGGCACGTCGAGCACCACGCGGTGGCGGGCGCCGGGCTGGGCCGGGTGGCCGACGAAGCGGCTGCGCAGGTCGGCGATCGTCTGGCCGCGACCGGGTCCGTCGGTCGAGTCGACCTCCAGCGGCACGACCGGCGCGAGGGTCGGCACCACCTGGCCCGTCGCGACCGCTGCGGCCAGCGGGTCGTGCAGGGCGCAGGAGGGCCGCCCGAGGATCGGCGTGTAGTACTCGAAGTAGACCTCGAGCATCGCGGCGAGCGCCCTCGGCACCGCGCCGTCCGCGGCGGCGAGCGCCCGCCGGTGCTCGTCCTCGAAGCGGGCCCGCATCGTGACGTCGAGCCCGACCACGGTCACCGGCCAGTCCGCGTCCAGCACGACCGCCGCCGCCTCGGGGTCGTTGCCGATGTTCGCCTCCGCGACCGCGGAGATGTTGCCCGGCGCCAGCGCGGCTCCCCCCATCACGACCACGTCCTGCACCAGGGACGGCAGGTCGGGCTCCAGCCGCAGGGCGAGCGCCAGGTTGGTCAGCGGGCCGACCGCCAGCACGCGCAGCGACCCGGCGTGCTCGCGGGCCAGCCGCACCAGCAGCTCGGCCGCGCTGCCCGCGACGGGCTCGCCCGCCCGCGGCAGGCGCACGCCGCCGATGCCGTTCTCCCCGTGCACGAAGGGCGCCCCGCCGCGGAAGGAGCCGACGAGCGGATCGTGCGCGCCGACCGCGACGGGCACGTCGGCGCGGCCCAGCATCGCCAGCAGGTCCAGCGTGTTGCGGGCGCCGCCGGCCGCGGCCAGGTTGCCGCTGACCGAGCCGACGCCGACCAGGTCCGCGCGGGCCGCGACCAGCTGCGCCAGCGCCAGGGCGTCGTCGATGCCGGTGTCGCAGTCGAGGTAGAGGGGATCTCCCACCCGGCCCTGCGAGGGGGCCGCGCTCACGCGGCCGCCGCGAGGTACTCGCGCCAGTCCGCCTGGGGGCGCTCCACCCCGCGCACCATCCAGCCGGTGCCGTGCGGGGTGCGCGGCGTCGACCGCATGGGCCAGCCCATCTCGCCCGGCGTCCGGTCGCCCTTCGCGTTGTTGCACGCCAGGCAGCAGGCCACCAGGTTCTCCCAGCTGTCCGCGCCGCCGCGCGAGCGCGGCATCACGTGGTCGATCGTCGTGGCGCCCCGGCCGCAGTAGCAGCAGCGGAACTCGTCCCGGCGCAGCACGCCGCGCCGGGTGACGGGCACGCGGCGCGACCCGGGCATCCGCACGTAGCGGGTCAGCACGATGACGCTCGGCCGGTCCCAGGACCCCGCGGTCCCGAAGACCGGGTGGGCCTCATCGATGCGGACGACGGTCGCCTTGCCGTTGAGCACGAGCACCAGGGCCCGTTTGAAGGACACGACCGCCAAGGGCTCGTATCCGGCGTTCAGCACCAGGGTGCGCATGGGCGTTCCTCTCGAAGCGGCCTGCACGGCTTGCAGGGGTTCGCGGGGACGAGCAGCGGACGGCGCCCGCTGCCCCGGCACGTCCGGAGGCGCGGGACCCCCGGGACGCGGACAGGGTGCCGCCCGTGAGGACGGCACCCTGCTCACGACGCGTCGACGGCGGGAAGGGGCTCGAATGGTGCCGCACGCGCGACAGGAGCATGGGCGTGGAGCGCCCCCTCCTGCTGCGATGCGTCACGGTGACCTCCGCCGGTGTCTCTGGGCGTCAGGCTAGATGACGCCGGGGACGTCGCCGACCCTCGCGCCCGCGATCGGGACCGGACCGTCACCGGCCGTTCACGAGCGGGTCGGACGTCAGATCCCGAAGCGCACGAAGTGGACGTTGCTCGTCCACAGCTGCTGCACCCGCACCCGGGCCCCGGGGTAGGGCGCGTGGAGGATCATCCCGTTGCCGGCGTAGAAGCCGTCGTGCGAGTTGTCGTTGAAGATCACGACGTCGCCGGGCTGCGCGTCCTCGGGGGCGATGGCCTGCCCGATCAGGTTCTGCGCCGTCACGGAGTGCGGCAGCGCGACGCCGAACTGGGCGTAGACGAACATGATGAAGCCGGAGCAGTCGAACCCGCTCGGGTCGGCGCCGCCGAAGACGTAGGGCACGCCGCGGTACTCGAGGCCCTTCGCGAAGACGGCGTCCAGGCTGAACGGCGGGTGCGCCGGGTTCTTCAGGAAGTCCTCGGCCGTCGGGCCGGAGTAGGAGGAGAACTGCCGGGCGTACGCGCGCCGCAGCAGCACCTCGGAGGAGGTCGCCTCGAACAGGTCGCGCTTCAGCTTGACCGTCGACAGGTCGGCCGCCGCCTGGAACTCCTGCTCGCCGTCCAGCGTCGTGTCGCGGTCGACGATCTTCGTCTCCGGCGCGACGGGGTTGACGGCGTAGGAGGGCAGGGCGATCGTCGCGACCAGCCCGGCCGCGATGGCCATGACGACGGCGGACAGGGCGACGCGCGAGGCGGAGCGCTTCGGCGCGACCGGACCCGCCGCGCCGGTCGTCGACGAGGTCGCCGCCGCGGGTCGCACCCGCGCGCCCCGTCGGGCGCGCAGCCGCGGCTCCGAGGCTGCGGGCGTCGCCGCCTGCCTGGTCGTGTCGTCCACCTGCACCCCCGTGCTCCCCATCACCGGTGCCCCGGTGATCAGGGGTCACGGTAACGAAACGCTCACGACGCGCCACGCGACGCGCCCAAGCACCTTCGAGTCCGAGTCGAAGGTTGGCGGGGAGGAGGGTCAGCGGGCGACGAAGACGTGCACGGCGACCTCGTTGGGCAGCTCGATCGTCTCGTCGTACCCGTCCACCGCGATGCGCACGCCGGCGCCGGTGCGCTCGGCGGTGGCCTGCGAGCCGGGCATCACGCCGGTCGCCTTCAGGTCGGTCAGCAGCTCCGGGTCGAACTGCGCGGGCTCGCCCAGTCGACGGATCAGCACGCGCAGCGGCCCTCCCGCGTCGCGCACGGCGGGCACCAGCGACACCACGCCCTCCAGGAACCGCACCGAGGGCGAGGTGCCCAGGTCGTCCAGGGCCGGGATCGGGTTGCCGTAGGGCGACTCCGTCGGGTTGCCCAGCATCTCCACGAGGCGCTGCTCGACCTGCTCGCTCATCACGTGCTCCCAGCGGCACACCTCCTCGTGCACGTACTCCCACTCGAGGCCGATGACGTCGCTGAGCAGACGCTCCGCCAGCCGGTGCTTCCGCAGCACGTGGACCGCCTTGGTGCGGCCGTCGTGCGTCAGCTCCAGGTGCCGGTCGCCCGACACGACGACCAGGCCGTCGCGCTCCATGCGGGCGATCGTCTGGGAGACGGTGGGGCCGGAGTGCCCGAGGCGCTCGGAGATGCGCGCCCGGAGCGGCACGATGTCCTCCTCCTCGAGGTCGAGGATCGTGCGCAGGTACATCTCGGTGGTGTCGACGAGATCGGTCACCGCGCTGCTCCTCCCGGCCTTGGGGCTCACCGCCAGTCTACGGACGCCCCCGACCGCGGCGAGCACGCGCGGCCGCGAGCACCGCGAGCCCGTTCAGTACGGTTCTCCCGTGACCGACCTCGTGATCCCGGCCCACCTCCTCCCCGCCGACGGCCGCTTCGGCTGCGGCCCCTCGCGCGTGCGGCAGGGGCAGGTGGACGCGCTGGTCGCGGCCTCCCGGACGCTGCTCGGCACCTCGCACCGCCAGGCGCCCGTGCGCTCGCTGGTCGGCTCGGTGCGGCGCGGGCTGGCGGAGCTGCTCGGCGCGCCGGAGGGCTGGGAGGTCGTGCTCGGCAACGGCGGCTCGACCGCCTTCTGGGACGCCGCGGCCTTCGGGCTGATCGAGCGCCGCAGCCAGCACTGCGCCTACGGCGAGTTCGGCGCGAAGTTCGCCAAGGCGGCCGGCGCCCCCTGGCTGTCCGCCCCCGACGTGCGCACCGCCCCGGCCGGCGCGGCGGTCGGGCCGGAACCGGTCGACGGCGTCGACGTCTACGCCTGGCCGCACAACGAGACCTCCACCGGCGTCGCAGCCCCCGTGCGGCGCGTGGCGGCCGAGGGCGCGCTCACCGTGGTCGACGCGACCAGCGCGGCCGGCGGCATCGCCTTCGACGCGGCGGAGGCCGACGTCTACTACTTCGCCCCGCAGAAGAACCTCGGGTCCGACGGCGGCCTCTGGTTCGCCCTCTGCTCCCCCGCGGCGCTCGAGCGCGTCGCCCGCATCGCGGCCTCCGACCGCTTCATCCCGGAGTTCCTGTCGCTGCAGGCGGCGGTCGACAACTCCCGGCTCGAGCAGACCCTGAACACGCCCGCGCTGTCGACCCTGGTGCTGCTGGACGCGCAGCTGCGGTGGATGCTCGAGCAGGGCGGGCTGGCGTGGGCGGCGGAGCGCACCAGGACCTCCTCGGCGCTGCTCTACGACTGGGCGGAGGCGACCCCCTGGGCGCAGCCGTTCGTGACGGCGCCGGAGGACCGGTCGCCCGTGGTCGTCACGATCGACTTCGACGGGGTGGACGCGGCGGGCGTCGCGGCCGCGCTCCGCGCGAACGGGATCGTCGACACGGAGCCCTACCGCAAGCTCGGGCGCAACCAGCTGCGCATCGGCACCTTCGCCTCGGTGGACCCGGACGACGTGGCCTCGCTGATCGCGTGCATCGAGCACGTGGTCGAGCGCACCGCCTGACCCCGGCGGCGGCTCAGCGCCGGCGGCGGCGCCGACGTCGGACGGGTTCGCCCTCGTCGGCCGCGGGCGGCCCGACGGCCGCGTCGTCGTCGCCCTCGTCGGCGGGGGGCTCCGCGGCCGGGCCGTCCACGTCC
>JAKONM010000050.1 GCA_022701925.1 Microbacteriaceae bacterium | reverse complement strand
CCATGGCGATGCCGTCCACTGCCATCGTCCGCGTCTCGGAGCCGACCGCCGGGTAGCGGCGGGTGACGGAGCGGGCGGTGCGGCCGGCGGGCAGGTCGTCGGTGTCTGTCAAGGGTTCCGTTCGGTGGGGTCCGGCATGCCGGCGGTCATGGTGCCCTCGCCGAGACCGGCCGAGGAGTCCCCCGCGCGCCCCTGAGGCGCGCCGAGCACGTGGGCGTGGACGTGGAACACGGTCTGGCCGGCGCCGAGGCCCGTGTTGAAGATCAGACGGAAGTCGGTGAGCCCCTGCGCGTTCGCGGCCAGCCGGGCCACCTCCACCATGTGCGCGAGCAGCCGCGGGTCCTCCGCCGCCAGCTCGACCACGTCGTGGAACCGCTGCGTCTTCGGGATCACCAGCAGGTGCACGGGCGCCTGCGGGGCGATGTCGCGCAGGACGAAGACGTCGTCGGTCGACAGCAGGATCTCACCGGGGACCTCGCCCGCGAGGATGCGCGCGAAGATCGACGCCTCCCGGCCGGCGTGCTCCGTCATGGCGCGAAATCCTACCCGGGCCCGTGCGCGGCACTGCTCCGGATCCGGGCAGACTCCCGGCGTGCAGCCGCCCCTCCTGATCGTGCCCGGCCTCGGCGGGTCTGGCCCCGACCACTGGCAGTCGATCTGGCAGGAGCGGCTGGGCGCGACCCGCTTCCAGCCGGCATCGTGGGAGCGGCCGGACCGCGCCGACTGGCTGGCCGCGCTGCGCGCGGCGGTCGACGCCTGCCCGGCGCCGCCCGTGCTCGTGGCGCACAGCCTGGGCTGCCACGCGGTCGCCGACCTGCTGCACGCCGCCCCGGGCAGCGCGGCCGGGGCGCTGCTGGTCGCGCCGCCCGACCTCGACCGGGCGGACGCGCCCGAGGAGGTGCGGTCGTTCCGGCCGGCGCGGCGGCAGCCCCTGGACGTGCCCGCGGTGCTCGTCGCGAGCGAGGACGATCCCTACGCCGCGCTGCCGGCGCTGTCGCGCCTGGCGCTCGACTGGCGCGTGCCCCTGATCGACGTGGGGCCGCTCGGCCACGTCAACGCGGAGAGCGGCATCGGCGGGTGGCCGGAGGGCCGGGCGCTGCTGGACGACCTGCTCGCCGCCGTGCGGCCCGAGGGGCCGGTCCTCCCGCCGCGGCGCTGAACCGGCGTCGGGCGACCGACCGCCGGAGGAGCGCGCCCGCGCCGCCCGGTAGCGTCGTCACCCGTGTCGAAGATCCTCTCGGACCTGCCCGTCGGCGAGCGCGTCGGCATCGCCTTCTCCGGAGGGCTGGACACCTCCGTCGCCGTCGCGTGGATGCGCGAGCGCGGCGCGGTGCCCTTCGCCTACACCGCCGACCTCGGCCAGTACGACGAGACGGACCTGTCCGCGCTGCCGGACCGCGCGAAGGCCTACGGCGCCGAGGGCGCGCGCCTGGTCGACTGCCGCGCGGCGCTGGTCGAGGAGGGCCTGGCCGCGCTCGCCTGCGGCGCCTTCCACATCCGCGCGGGCGGCATGCCCTACTTCAACACCACGCCGCTCGGCCGCGCCGTCACCGGCACGATGCTGGTGCGGGCGATGGAGGAGGACGGCGTCTCGATCTGGGGCGACGGCAGCACCTTCAAGGGCAATGACATCGAGCGCTTCTACCGCTACGGCCTGCTGGCGAACCCCGACCTGCGCATCTACAAGCCGTGGCTCGACCGCAGCTTCGTCGGCGAGCTGGGCGGCCGCGCCGAGATGTCGGCCTGGCTGACCGAGCGGGGGCTGCCCTACCGGGCCAGCGCGGAGAAGGCCTACTCGACGGACGCGAACATCTGGGGCGCGACGCACGAGGCCAAGAAGCTGGAGTACCTGGACGCCTCCATCGAGCTGGTCGAGCCGATCATGGGCGTGAAGGCCACCGACCCCTCGGTCGCGATCGACCCGGAGGACGTGACGGTCGGCTTCGAGCAGGGCCGGCCGGTGTCGATCAACGGCACCCGCTACGACGACGCGGTCGCGCTGGTGCACGAGGCGAACACGATCGGCGGCCGGCACGGCCTGGGCATGACGGACCAGATCGAGAACCGCATCATCGAGGCGAAGAGCCGCGGCATCTACGAGGCGCCCGGCATGGCGCTGCTGTTCGTCGCCTACGAGCGGCTGGTCAGCGCCATCCACAACGAGGACGTCCTGTCGGCCTACATGACCGAGGGCCGCCGGCTCGGCCGCCTGCTCTACGAGGGCCGCTGGCTGGAGCCGCAGTCGCTGATGCTGCGGCAGTCGCTGACCCGCTGGATCGGCATGCCGATCACGGGCGAAGTCATGGTGCGGCTGCGCCGCGGCAACGACTGGACCGTCATGGACACCACCTCGCCGAACGCGACGTACCACCCGGACCGCCTGTCGATGGAGCGCACCGTCGACGCCCCCTTCAGCCCGGACGACCGCATCGGGCAGCTGACGATGCGCAACCTCGACCTGGCGGACTCCCGCGCCAAGCTGGAGTTCTTCGACGGCCTGCAGGTGCTCGGCGGCACGGTCAGCGGCCTGGTCGGCGACCTGACGCCCGGCCGCGCCTCGCACATCGCCTCCTCCGGCCAGGACGACTCGGCGGAGGAGGCGCTGGACGCCGCCGCCATGGAGTCCGGCACCGACTGACCCGCTCGCCCGCGGGGCGAACGAGCCCGGGAGGCGCCCGGGCCTGTGGATGACGGCCTGCCCGCGTCCAGGACCGCCTCTACGGTGCGGGGCCATGACCGCCACCAGGACCTCCGCGCTCCGGCTCGTCGTCGAGATCGGCGCGGCGTCGGCGGCCCTGGTCGGGACCGCGACGATCGGGCTGCTGGGCGTGGTGCAGTGGTTCTCGACCGTGCTGGAGGCGACGTACCCGTGCGGCGAGACCTACCGGGTGCACCCCTCCTGCCGGCTGGCGCACCCCGAGCTGGTGCAGCAGGCGTGGTGGCTGATGACCGCCGTGCCCGCGCTGTGCCTGGCGGGCGGCCTGCTGGTCGGCGCCCTGACCTTCCTGCGGTGGCGGCACGCGATCACCGGGCCGGCCGTCGGCTTCGCGCTGGCACTCACCGCCTGCCTGACCGCCCGGCCGATGCTCGCCGCCGCCCTCCACGACGTCGTCCCCTGGTGAGCCTTCCGGCAGGAGGCAGGCGCTTCAGCAGGAAGATCGCGGCGATCCCCTCCTGCTGATCCGCCTCGTTCCTGCTGACGGGCTCGCGCAGTCGGGCGGAGGGCCGTCAGGGCCAGAGGTCGAGGCGCGCCGACAGCGCGGCCAGCGCCGCGGGCCCGGCGGTCGAGGTGCGCAGCACGGTCGGGCCCAGCCGCACGGGCGTCGCGCCCGCGGCCGCGAGCGCGGCCCCCTCCTCCGGGGCGACCCCGCCCTCCGGACCGACGACCAGCAGCACCTCGGTCGCGGCCGCGTCCACGGCGTCGAGCAGCCGGGTCGGGGCGCCGGGCTCCAGCACCAGCACGGTGCGGCCCTGCACGAGGCGCGCGAGCTCGGCGGTCGAGTGCAGCGGCAGCACCTCCGCGGCCCAGGGCCGCATCGCCTGCTTGCCGGCCTCCCGCACGATCGCGCTCCAGCGCGCGACCCCGGCGTCGATCTTCGCCCCGGTCCAGCGGCTGACGGACCGGGCCGCCTGCCACGGCACCACGGCCGCGACGCCCAGCTCGGTCGCGGCCTGCACCGCGGCCTCGTCGCGGCCTCCCTTCGCGAGCGCCTGCACCAGCACCAGCCGCGGCGCGGGCAGCGGCTCGTCGCGGACCGCCAGCACCCGCAGCTCCACGCGATCCCGCGCCACCGACACCGCCTCGGCGTCGGCGACCCTGCCCCGCCCGTCGCCGACGACCACGCGCTCCCCCGCCCGCAGCCGGGCGACCTGGGCGGCGTGCCGCGCCTCGTCCCCCTCGAGGACCGCCGCCTCGCCCGTCACCGACCCCAGGTAGAAGTGCGCCACCGCCCGGTGCTCAGACGCCGAGGAAGCGGTCGCGCAGCTTCGTGAACAGGCCCTGCTGGAAGTGCGCGAACTGCGGCGCCTGCCCCTTGCGACGCCCGGCGAACTGCTTGATCAGCTCGCGCTCCTTGTGGTCCAGCTTCGTCGGCGTGACGACCTGCACGCCCACCTTCAGGTCGCCGCGGCCCGTGCCGCGCAGCCGGGTGATCCCGCGGCCCTGGATGGTCAGCACGTCCGCGCTCTGCACGCCGGGCCGCACCTCCAGCTCGACCGGGCCGTCCAGCGACTCGAGGGTCGCGGTGGTGCCGAGGATCGCGTCGCTCATCTGCACCTCCAGCGTCGCCAGCAGGTCGTCGCCCGCCCGGCTGAAGGTGTCGTGGTGGCGCACCTTGATCTCCAGGTACAGGTCGCCGGCGGGCCCGCCCGCCTGCCCGACCTCGCCGGAGCCAGCCATCTGCAGACGCAGGCCCGTCTCGACGCCGGCGGGGATGTCGACCGGGATCGTGCGGCGGGCGCGCACGCGGCCCTGGCCGGCGCAGGTGCTGCACGGGTACGGGATGACCGTGCCGTAGCCGCGGCACACCGTGCACGGGGAGGCGGTCATCACGTTGCCGAGCAGCGAGCGCACGGTGCGCTGGATCTGGCCGGACCCGTGGCAGATGTCGCAGGTCGAGGGGCTGGTGCCCGGCTGGGTGCAGGCGCCCTGGCACACGTCGCAGAGCACCGCGGTGTCGATCTCGAGGTCGCGGTGCACGCCGAAGACCACGTCCTGCAGCTCCACCTCCACGCGGAGCAGCGCGTCCTGGCCCCGCTCCTTGCGCGACTTGGGGCCGCCGCGGCCGCCGCCCCCGCCGAAGAAGGTCTCGAAGATGTCGCCGAAGCCGAACTGGCCGCCGCCGCCCTGGCCGCCCAGGTCGTACTCCTGGCGCTG
>JAKONM010000268.1 GCA_022701925.1 Microbacteriaceae bacterium | reverse complement strand
GTCACGGGTTCGGTGACCGAGGTGGCGGACGAGCTCGAGTCGCTGATGGACGAGACCGACCTGGACGGGTTCCTGCTGGAGCCGATCTTCTCGCCGACCGACCTGGAGGACTTCGCGGCCCTGGTCGTGCCCGAGCTGCGGCGCCGCGGGCGGCTGCCCGAGCAGCCCTCCACCGGCACCCTGCGCGAGCAGCTGATGGGCGGCGGCCCCCACCTGGCCGACCACTTCGGCGCCGACCCGGCCGTCCGGTCGTCGCGTCCGGCCGCCCCGACGTCGGTCGGCGCCGCCCCGAGCGCCTGACGGGGGAGGGGGGCCCGCTCCCGTCCCGGTCGGACCCGCGGCACCGCGCGGATCGGCCGCCCGCGCGCGAGTAGCCTGAGAAACATGCTGGAAACGCCTGGATCCGACGCCGCCGTCGACGTGAAGCCGCGCTCCCGGGTCGTCACCGACGGCATCGAGGCGACCACCTCCCGCGGCATGCTCCGCGCCGTCGGCATGGGCGACGCGGACTGGGACAAGCCGCAGATCGGCATCGCCTCGTCGTGGAACGAGATCACGCCCTGCAACCTCAGCCTCGACCGGCTGGCGCAGGCGGCGAAGGAGGGCGTGCACTCCGGCGGCGGCTACCCGCTGCAGTTCGGCACGGTCAGCGTCTCCGACGGCATCTCGATGGGCCACGAGGGCATGCACTTCTCGCTGGTCAGCCGCGAGGTCATCGCCGACAGCGTCGAGACCGTCATGCAGGCCGAGCGCCTGGACGGCTCCGTGCTGCTGGCCGGCTGCGACAAGTCGCTGCCGGGCATGCTGATGGCCGCCGCGCGCCTCGACCTGGCGAGCGTCTTCGTCTACTCCGGCTCGATCGCGCCGGGATGGGTGAAGCTCTCCGACGGCACGGAGAAGGACATCACGATCATCGACTCGTTCGAGGCGGTGGGCGCGGTGAAGGCCGGCAAGATGTCGGAGGCCGACGCGAAGCGCATCGAGTGCGCGTTCGCCCCCGGCGAGGGCAGCTGCGGCGGCATGTACACCGCGAACACCATGGCCTCGGTCGCCGAGGCCCTCGGCATGGCGCTGCCCGGCTCGGCCGCCCCGCCCAGCGCCGACCGCCGCCGCGACTACCTGGCCCACCGCTCGGGCGAGGCCGTCGTGAACCTGCTGCGCCTCGGCATCACGGCGCGCGACATCCTGACCAAGGAGGCGTTCGAGAACGCCATCGCCATCGTCATGGCCTTCGGCGGCTCCACGAACGCGGTGCTGCACCTGCTGGCGATCGCGCACGAGGCCGAGGTCGACCTGACGCTCGACGACTTCAACCGCATCGGCTCGAAGGTGCCGCACATCGGCGACCTGAAGCCGTTCGGCCGCTTCGTGATGAACGACGTCGACCGCGTCGGCGGCGTGCCCGTGGTCATGAAGGCGCTGCTCGAGGCCGGCCTGCTGCACGGCGAGTGCCTGACGGTGACCGGGAAGACGGTCGCGCAGAACCTGGCCGAGATGGACATCGCGCCGCTCGACGGCACGGTGCTGCGCACGCTGGAGGACCCGATCCATGAGAGCGGCGGGCTGACGATCCTTTCCGGCTCGCTGGCGCCGGAGGGCGCCGTGGTGAAGACCGCCGGCTTCGACGCGGCGGTGTTCGAGGGCCCGGCCCGCGTGTTCGAGCGCGAGCGCGGCGCGATGGACGCGCTGACGAACGGCGAGATCGCCAAGGGCGACGTGGTGGTCATCCGCTACGAGGGCCCCAAGGGCGGCCCGGGCATGCGCGAGATGCTGGCGATCACCGCGGCCATCAAGGGCGCCGGTCTCGGCAGGGATGTACTCTTGCTGACCGACGGCAGATTCTCGGGCGGCACAACCGGCCTGTGCATCGGCCACATCGCCCCGGAGGCCGTGGACGCAGGTCCCATCGCCTTCCTGCGCGACGGCGACCCGATCCGGGTCGACATCGCCGCCCGCACGCTCGACGTGCTCGTCGATCCGGCGGAGCTCGAGGCCCGTCGGGCCGGCTGGGCCCCGCTGCCTCCCCGGTACACCCGAGGCGTGCTCGCCAAGTACTCGAAGCTCGTCCAGTCCGCCGCCGTCGGTGCGGTGACGGGCTGACCGGCCTCCGTCCAGAGGAACTCATGTCGACTCCGCTCACCCCGCTGCCGTCCGCGGTGCGTCCCGCATCGCGCGCCGCCGGCGGTGACAGCCACACCACCCGCGCTCCCGAGCCCGAGCTGCTGACCGGCGCCCAGGCCGTGGTCCGCACGCTCGAGCTGATCGGCGTCACGGACGTCTTCGGCCTGCCCGGCGGCGCGATCCTGCCGGTCTACGACCCGCTGATGGACAGCACGGCGGTGCGGCACATCCTGGTGCGGCACGAGCAGGGCGCCGGCCACGCCGCCGAGGGCTACGCCGCCGCCTCCGGCCGGGTGGGCGTCTGCATCGCCACCTCCGGGCCCGGCGCCACCAACCTGGTCACCGCGATCGCGGACGCCTACATGGACTCGGTGCCGCTGCTGGCGATCACCGGTCAGGTGTTCTCGACGCTGATGGGCACCGACGCCTTCCAGGAGGCGGACATCGTCGGCATCACGATGCCGATCACCAAGCACTCCTTCCTGGTCAAGCAGGCCGCGGACATCCCGGCCGCCATCGCGGCGGCGCACCACATCGCCTCCACCGGACGCCCCGGCCCGGTGCTGGTCGACATCACCAAGGACGCGCAGCAGGAGACCGCCCCGTTCGTCTGGCCGGTCAAGCTCGACCTGCCCGGCTACCGGCCCATCGCCAAGGTGCACGGCAAGCAGGTGCAGGCTGCGGCGCAGCTGCTCGCGGCGGCGCAGCGCCCGGTGCTCTACGTGGGCGGCGGCGTGGTGCGGGCCGGCGCGGCCGACGAGCTGCGCGTGCTGGCGGACCTGACGGGCGCACCGGCGGTCACGACCCTGATGGCGCGCGGAGCCCTGCCCGACAGCCACCCCGCGAACCTCGGCATGCCCGGCATGCACGGCACGGTGCCCGCGGTGCTCGCGCTGCAGGAGTCCGACCTGCTGGTGGCGATCGGCGCCCGGTTCGACGACCGCGTGACGGGCAAGGCGTCGCTGTTCGCGCCGGACGCCAAGGTCGTGCACATCGACATCGACCCCGCCGAGATCGGCAAGATCCGCCACGCGGACGTGCCGATCGTGGGCGACGCCAAGGAGGTGCTCGGCGACCTGGCCGCGGCCTTCCGCGACCAGGGCGGCGCAGCCGACCAGCCGTACGCCGCGTGGTGGGCGCGCCTGCGCGACCTGCAGCGCGAGTTCCCCCTGGGCTACACGGAGCCGGACGACGGCCTGCTGTCGCCCCAGCACGTGATCACCCGCATCGGCGAGCTCTCCGGTCCCGAGGCCGTCTACGCCTCCGGCGTCGGGCAGCACCAGATGTGGGCCGCGCAGTTCATCGGCTACGAGCGCCCCAACGCCTGGCTGAACTCCGGCGGCGCCGGCACCATGGGCTACTCCGTGCCCGCCGCCATGGGCGCGAAGGTCGCCCAGCCCGACCGGGTGGTCTGGGCGATCGACGGCGACGGCTGCTTCCAGATGACCAACCAGGAGCTGGCCACCTGCGTGATCAACCGGATCCCGATCAAGGTCGCGGTGATCAACAACTCGTCGCTCGGCATGGTGCGCCAGTGGCAGACCCTGTTCTACGACGGCCGGTACTCCAACACCCACCTGAACACCGGCCACGGCACCGTGCGCGTGCCCGACTTCGTGAAGCTGGCGGAGGCCTACGGCGCGCTCGGCATCCGCGTCGAGACCGAGGACCAGGTCGACGACGCGATCCGCCTGGCGCTCGAGACGGACGACCGCCCCGTGGTGATCGACTTCGTCGTCTCGGCGGACGCGATGGTCTGGCCGATGGTGCCGCAGGGCGTCAGCAACTCGGGGGTGCAGTACGCCCGCGACCACGCGCCCAGCTGGGACGGGGACGAGGCCCCCAACGGCCTCGACGCCGATATGGCGGCCGACGCGCAGGGCGACGGGCCGGGCGCTCCCCAGCACGGCACCGGTGCCGCCGTGGCGGACGGGGGAGCCGGGGCATGACCCGCCACGTCCTCTCCCTGCTGGTCGAAGACAAGCCGGGACTGCTGACCCGCGTCGCCGGGCTGTTCGCGCGACGTGGCTTCAACATCGAGTCGCTCGCCGTCGGCAACTGCGAGGTGCCCGGCCTCAGCCGCATCACCGCCGTGGTCGACGTGGAGGAGCTGCCGCTCGAGCAGGTGACGAAGCAGCTGAACAAGCTGATCAACGTCATCAAGATCGTCGAGCTGGAGCCCGAGCAGTCGGTGCTGCACGAGCACGTGCTGATCAAGGTGAAGGTCGACGCCGGCACCCGCCCGCAGGTGCTCGAGATCGTGGAGCTGTTCCGGGCCCAGGTCGTCGACGTGACCCCGGAGGCCCTGGTGATCGAGCTGGTGGCCGGGTCGCAGCGCACCGCCGGGCTGCTGCGGATGCTCGAGCCCTACGGGATCCGCGAGATGGCGCAGTCGGGCCTGCTGGCGATCGGCCGCGGCCCGAAGAGCATCACCGAGCGCATCCCGCGCTCCTGACCCGAACCCCCACACCCCACGCGTCGTCCCGGCGCTCCATCGGAAGGCAGACCATGACCGACATCGTCTACGACAGCGACGCCGATCTGTCCATCGTGCAGAACAAGAAGGTCGCCGTCATCGGCTACGGCAGCCAGGGGCACGCGCACGCGCTGAACCTGCGCGACAGCGGCGTCGAGGTCGTCGTCGGCCTGAAGGAGGGCTCCAAGAGCCGCACCAAGGCGGAGGACGCCGGCTTCCGCGTCGAGACGCCCGCCGACGCGGCCGCCTGGGCCGACCTGATCGTGATCCTCGCCCCCGACCAGGTGCAGCGCCACCTGTACGCGGACGACATCGCCCCGCACCTGGCCGACGGCAAGGCCCTGCTGTTCGGGCACGGCTTCAACATCCGCTTCGGCTACATCACCGCGCCGAAGGGCGTCGACGTGGTCATGGTCGCTCCGAAGGGCCCGGGCCACACCGTGCGCCGCGAGTTCGAGGCCGGCCGCGGCGTGCCCGTGATCGTCGCCGTCGAGGAGGACGCCACCGGCAAGGCCTGGGACCTGGCCTGGTCCTACGCCCGCGCCATCGGCGGCCTGCGCGCCGGCGGCATCAAGACCACGTTCACCGAGGAGACCGAGACCGACCTGTTCGGCGAGCAGGCCGTGCTCTGCGGCGGGACCTCGCAGCTGGTCCAGTACGGCTTCGAGACCCTGGTCGAGGCCGGCTACCAGCCTCAGATCGCCTACTTCGAGGTGCTGCACGAGCTGAAGCTGATCGTCGACCTGATGTGGGAGGGCGGCATCGCGAAGCAGCGCTGGTCCGTCAGCGACACCGCCGAGTACGGCGACTACGTGTCCGGGCCCCGCGTCATCGACCCGAGCGTCAAGGAGCACATGAAGGAGGTGCTCGGGGACATCCAGAACGGCGCCTTCGCCAAGCGGTTCATCGAGGACCAGGACAACGGCGGCCAGGAGTTCCTGGCGCTGCGCAAGAAGGGCGAGGAGCACCCGATCGAGGAGACCGGCCGCGAGCTGCGCAGCCTCTTCGCCTGGCGCAAGAGCGACGACGACTACACCGAGGGCTCGGTCGCGCGCTGACAGCGGCTGGGGGCTCGATCGCGCGCTGATCTGACAGCGGGCGGACGAGGGCGGGAGGCGTTCGCGCCTCCCGCCCTTCGTCGTTCCCGGCGTCGACGAGCGCGCGAACCATTCACCGGCACCGGACTCGACGTCACCCGCGCCGCGGTTCGCGATCCCGGGGCGTCCGGGGCCGCCCCGCCGGGCGGTGCCGAGCGGCCGCGACGACCGAGGCGACGCGCCCGCCGCCGCGTCGCGGGTCCTGCGCCGTTCCTCGCATCTGGACGGACGTGCACGAAGGCGGTGCCGGGCCGCCCGGGGCGAGGAGGAACCGCCGGTCTGCCCGGGGTTTCCGGATGCATACCGGATGGGATGCTGCGAGATCGCCAGCGACACGCCGCGCTCGAATAACGTTCCAGTAACGTCCAGGGTGTGCGTCCCGCCCGGAACGCTGCTACCTTCCCCGGCGGCCGGCCAACCCACCTCGTCGGCTCCACATCGCGACCACCCCGTCGCACCTCGAGCGCACACCTGTCTTCCATCACTGCCATCCGCGCTCGGACGGGTCACCGGTGCCGTGCCCACGGCAGGCGATGCGAACCCAGGAGGAACCACCCCGTGCCCATTCGAGCCCGGAGAGCCGCGGCCGCGGCCCTGACCGCCGTCATCACGGCGACGATCACCACGACCATCGGGCTCGCCCCCGCCAGCGCCGCGCCGCTGGACTGCAAGACCGTCGATTCGGCCTCCGACAGCGGCGCCGTCGACTGCATCGCCGACCTGCGCCTGCGCGCCGAGGCCGCCGCCCGCACCGCCTCCGTCGCCGACGAGCGGTACAACCAGGCCCGCCTGGCCGCGAAGGACGCCGCCGACTCCGCCGAGGCGCTGCGCATCGCGTCGAACCACGCCGACGCCGTCGCCCAGCGCTCCCGCACCCGCGCCGCCCTCGTCACCGCCTCGCTCGTCCGCGGCGGCGGCTCCGTCGGGCAGACCACGGCCGTGCTGATGTCCGGCGACGGTGCGGGCCAGGTGCTGCACGACCTCAGCCGCGTCAGCGAGCTGACCGAGGACAGCACGGCCCTCGCCGAGGACGCGGCGCGCGACAGCCGCGCCGCGGAGACGCTGAAGACGCAGGCCGCCGCGGCTGCGGACCGCTCGGCCAGCAGCGCCGTCACGGCCAAGGCCGCGTTCGACGAGGCGAAGGACTCGGCCGAGGCCGCGATCACCCTGGTGCAGCAGACCGAGACGAAGCGCGACCGCGCGCAGGCCGCGAAGGGCGCGGACTCGAAGCTCGAGGCCGCCTACATCGACCTGCCGGCGAACGCGTCCACCGCCGCGAAGGTGATCGCCTTCGGCCGTGCGCAGATCGGCGAGCCCTACGTCTTCGGCGCCGCCGGCCCCGGCAGCTGGGACTGCTCCGGTCTGACGATGATGGCCTTCCAGTCCGCGGGCATCCAGATCGGCGGCCACGGCGCGACGGTGCAGTACACGACCGCCCGCAGCAAGGGCCTGCTGGTGCCCTACAGCCAGGCCCAGCCCGGCGACCTGGTCTTCTACGGGTCGGGCAGCGACATGGCCCACGTCGCGATCTACTCCGGCGGCGGCAACATGATCGAGGCGCCGCACCCCGGCGCCCAGGTGCGGGAGGTGCCGGTGCGCACCATGGGCGGCCTCGCCCCGATGGTGGCCCGCTACACCGGCTGACCCGTCGAGGAGGCCGGCGGCTCGACGGAGCGCCGCCGGCCGGCCGTCAGCGCCTGCGGCCGCCGAAGGCGCCGTAGGCGGTGAGCGCCCCGAGCACCACCTGGCCGAGCAGTCGCGGCACCAGCGGCACGGCGATCGGCCCGAAGCGGTCCGGATGCCGCGCCGCGTAGGCGTTCGCGGGGAACACCGCTGCGTAGAAGACGAGCAGCGCGACGCCGGCGGCCGTGCGGGTCGCCGGCAGCAGCAGGCCCGCGGCGCCCGCCAGCTCGCACGCCCCGGTCAGCCGCACCAGCTGCTCCGCGGAGAGCGGGCGGTCGCGCATCGACGGCGGCACGATCGCCGCCATGCCCTTCGCGGCCTGCGGCACGAAGTGCAGGCCGCCCATGCCGGCCAGGCCGGTGGCCATGATGCCGCGCACCGCGGCCGTCGACGACGTCATGCGCAGCAGCCAAGCGCACGCGACCGCGCGTACGGTGCACGCATGAGCCCTCGCCTGCTGGCCGCGAGCCGACGTCGCTACGTCTCGCTGACGACGTTCCGCAGGACCGGCGAGGGCGTCGCGACGGCGGTGTGGATCGCGCCGTCCGCAGATGCCGCGATCGTCCTGACGGGGGCCGGCAGCGGCAAGGCGAAGCGGCTGCGCCGCGATCCGCGGGTCGAGCTGCGCGAGTGCGACGCCCGGGGCCGGGTCAGGCCCGGGGCGCCGGTCGTGCGCGCTCGCGCCGAGGCGGTCGTCGACCCGGTCGAGCAGGACCGGCTGCTGGCGGGCCACCGCCGCAAGTACGGGCTGCAGTTCCGGGCGTTCCGGGTGGTGGAGCACCTGGCGACGCGGGGCGAGGGGCCGGGCGACCTGGTGCTGCGGATCGTCGACGCGTGACCCGCGGTCAGCGCGCGGCGAGCAGCGAGTCGATCAGGCCGGGGAAGCGGACCGCCAGCTCGTCGCGGCGCAGCCGGATCTCGTGGGTGCGGCCGTCCACGAGCGTCTCGGTGAGGCCGGCCTCGCGCATCGTCTTGAAGTGGTGGGACAGCGTCGACTTCTGCAGGTCGAGGCCCCACTCGGGCTGGCTCTTCGGGTGTGCGCGGCCGTCCGCCAGCACCTGCAGGATCTGCAGCCGCACCGGGTCCGCGAGGGCGCGCAGCACGTCGACCAGCTCGACCTCCGCGAGGTCGGGGATCGGGTACTGCTGATCGTTTGACATTAATCGAACTGATTTCTACGATGACCGTATGACGTCTGTCGAACGATACGCCATGCCGGCGGCGCTGCGCCTGCGGCTCGGCCTGCTCGCGGCCTGTCTCTTCACGGTGGCGACGAACGGGTTCGTCATCGCCGGGCTGCTGCCCGAGGTGGCCCGGGACCTCGGCGTCACCTCGCAGACCGTCGGCGTCTCCATCACGGCCTACGCGGTGGTCGTGGCGGTGATCGCCCCGGTCGCCTCCGTCGCGCTCGCCCGCGCGCCGCGCGTCGCCGTGCTGAGCGGGGGGATCCTGCTGGTGGGCGCCGGCACCGTGATGGCGGCCTCCGCCGCGGGCTTCGCGCCGTTCCTCGTCGGCCGGGTGGTCGCGGGCGTCGGCGGCGCCGTGCTGGTGCCCGCCGCGACCGCCGCCGCGCCCTCGGTGCTGCCGCCGGCGCACCGGGGCCGCGCGCTGGCGATCGCCGGGCTCGGCTTCACCCTGGCCACAGCGGTCGGCGCCCCGCTCGGCACGGCGCTGGCCTCGCTCGGCGGCTGGCGGCTGGCCCTCGGCGTGCTCGCCGCCCTGGCCGTGGTGCTCTTCGCCGCGGTCGCCCTGGTGGTGCGCGGCCTGCCCGAGCCGCCCACGATCCCGCTGCGCGCCCGCGTGGCGCCGCTGGCCGACCCGCGGGTCGTGCTGGCCCTCGTCGCCATGGCGCTCGCGACGGCCAGCTTCAACATCGTCTACATCTACAGCGCGGCGGTGACCCGCTCCGCGACGGGCGGCAGCGGTGTCCTGCTCGCCGTCCTGCTGCTGGTCTACGGCCTCGCCGGGGTCGTCGGCACGACCCTGGCCGGGCGCCTCACGGACCGTCGCGGCAGCACCCCGGTCGTCGTCGTCGCGCTCAGCGCGCAGGTGCTCGTGCTGCTGCTGCTGGCCGGCGGGGCGTCGTCCTTCGTGCTCGACGTCGCCGTCTTCGCCCTCTGGGGCCTCACCGCGTTCGCGGTCGCCGTCCCCGTGCAGGCGCGGCTGGTCGCGCTCGACCCGGCGGCCGCGGGCATCGTGCTGTCCTGGTACTCGACCGCGATGTACATCGGCATCGGGCTCGCGCCGGTGGTCGGCGGGGCCGCGCTCGGGTTCGGCTCCGCCCTCGTGCCGGTGGCCGGGGCCGCCGCGGCGCTGCTGGGCCTCGGCGTGTTCGGCGCCGGCCTGCGGTTCCGTCGCGGCGGCGTCCTTCCCGCCTGAGGCGCAGCCGGGCCGACCGGGTGCGGCAGGATCGAGGGCGACATGGCCGACTCCGACGACGACGCGCTGACCTGGGACGGCGACGACCGGCTGCAGGCGCCGGAGCGACCGCCGGCTCGAGCGGCCGCCCCCTCGGGCCCCGACCTCGACCGGGCGTCGAGCGGCGGGCTCGCCCTGGTCGTGCTGGGCGTCCTGGGCGGCGTCGCCGTGCTCGAGACGGTGTTCTGGATCCGCGGCATCGTCGCGCTGTCCGCCGCGTCGCCGCTCGACGCGGGCGCGGGCTCCTTCGGCGAGGTCGCGGCGCTGGTGGCGAACGCGGCCGGCCGCGGGCTGGCGGCCGCCGCGCCGCTGGTCTGGTTCGGCGCCGTCGCCTGGCGGGTGCGGACCCCCTCCACGCGCCTCGCCTGGCTGGTGCTCGGCGCGCTGCTGCTGCTGCCGTGGCCGTTCCTGCTGAGCGTCCTGTGACCGGCCTGCGCGGCGCGGGCGCGCGCTTCGCCGTCGCGGCCGCGTTCGGCATCGGGTTCCTCTGGCAGGTGCTGGGCGCGGTCTCCAACCTGCTGGTGCTGCTCGGCTTCGCCGCCGCCCAGGGGCGGCAGCTGAACTCCACGATCCTCGGGATCCTGCTGGTCGGGCTGGTCGTCCCGCTGGTCGCCTTCGGCGCCGCCGTGGTGCTGGGGCGCAGGCGCGCGGCGGGACCGCTGGCCCTGATCCTGCTGGTCGCCCTGTGCGCGTCGCAGGCGCTGGGGCTCAGCCAGCTGGCGCTCTTCCAGTCGGTCGTCGGCAGCCTCTGACCCGGAGGGTCCCGGAGGGCGCACCCGGTAGCGTCGCCGCCATGAAGGCGGTGCATTTCGGGGCGGGCAACATCGGTCGCGGGTTCGTGGGGCAGCTGCTGCACGAGAGCGGGTACGAGGTGGTGTTCGCCGACGTCGCGGGCGCCCTGATCGACGCGCTGGACGCGGCGGAGAGCTACCGGGTCGTCGAGATCGGCGAGGGCGCGCGGGAGCACGTCGTCACGGACTTCCGGGCGATCAACAGCCGCTCCGACGAGGCCCGGCTGATCGACGAGATCAGCACCGCCGACGTGGTGACCACCGCCGTCGGCCCGCGGATCCTGCCCTTCGTCGCCCCGGTCATCGCGCGCGGCATCGAGCGGCGCATCGAGACCGGGCAGGACGCGATCGACGGTGGCCGGCTCGCAGTGCTGGCGTGCGAGAACGCGATCAACGCCACCAGCCTGCTGGAGGCGGACGTGCGGGCGGCGCTCCCCGAGGTGGACGCCGACCGGCTCGACGCGGTCGCCGCCTTCGCGAACACCGCGATCGACCGCATCGTGCCGACCCAGGCCGCGGACGCGGGCCTCGACGTCACGCTGGAGCCGTTCTTCGAGTGGGTCGTCGACCGCACGCCGTTCGACGGGGAGCCGCCCCGCATCGAGGGCGTCCACTGGGTGGACGACCTGGGCCCCTTCATCGAGCGCAAGCTCTTCACGGTCAACACCGGGCACGCGACCGCGGCCTACACGGGCTTCGCGCTCGGCATCCACTCCATCACCGAGGCGATCACCGACCCCCGCGTGCGCGGCGAGGTCGAGCAGGCGATCGCCGAGACCCGGTCGCTGCTGGTCGCCAAGTTCGACCTGGACGAGGCCGAGCAGGCCGCCTACGGCGAGAAGATCCTGCAGCGCCTGTCGAACCCCGACCTGCCCGACACGGTCGAGCGCGTGGGCCGCGGCCCGATGCGGAAGCTGAGCCGGAACGAGCGGTTCGTCGGTCCGGCGTCCCAGCTGGCCGAGCGGGGCCTGCCCCGGGACGCGCTGCTGCGCGGCGTCGCCGCGGCCCTGCGGTTCGACGTGCCCGAGGACCCGGAGAGCGTCGAGCTGCAGCGGATGCTGCGCGAGGAGGAGCCGGACGGCGCCGTCACGGTGGTGACCGGCATCGAGCCCTCCCACCCGCTGTTCGACGACCTGCTGCAGGTCTTCCGGGCCGCCGCCTCGTAAGCCCCCCCGCCGACCGGCGGTCGCCGCCGATCGCGTTGCGCTGCGCGTCGGCCGCGATTCGGGCGGCGCGGACCCGCTCGGTACGCTGCTGGACGCACTGCGGCCGCACCCGCGGCCCTCAGACCGGAGGTCCGTCCGCGTGAGCCAGCCCGTCGTCCTGATCGCCGAAGAGCTGTCGCCCGCCACCGTGGAGGCCCTGGGGCCCGACTTCGCGGTGCGGCAGGTGGACGGCACGGACCGGCCGGCGCTGCTCGCGGCCCTGGCCGACGCCGACGCGCTGCTGGTGCGGTCGGCCACGACGGTGGACGCCGAGGCCATCGCGGCGGCGCCCCGCCTGCAGGTGGTCGCCCGGGCGGGCGTCGGCCTCGACAACGTCGACATCCCGGCCGCGACGAAGGCCGGCGTGATGGTCGTCAACGCTCCGACCTCGAACATCGTCTCCGCCGCCGAGCTGGCGATCGGCCACCTGCTGGCGCTCGCCCGGCACATCCCGGCGGCGCACGCGTCCGTCAAGGCGGGGGAGTGGAAGCGCTCCGCCTTCACCGGCGTCGAGCTATACGACAAGGTCGTCGGCATCGTCGGCCTGGGCCGCATCGGCACGCTGGTCGCGCAGCGGCTGGCCGCCTTCGGGGTGACCCTGGTCGCCTACGACCCCTACGTGACGCCGGCGCGCGCGCAGCAGCTGGGGGTCGGGCTGCTGAGCCTCGACGAGCTGATGCGCCAGTCCGACTTCGTCACCGTGCACATCCCGAAGACCCCGGAGACGACGGGGCTGATCGGCGATCCCGAGTTCGCCGTCGCCAAGCCCTCCCTGCGCATCGTCAACGCGAGCCGCGGCGGCATCATCGACGAGGCGGCGCTGAACCGGGCCCTCTCCGCCGGCCTGATCGCCGGCGCGGCCCTCGACGTGTTCGTGCAGGAGCCGCCGCGCGACCCCGCGCTGATCGCGCAGCCCGCGCTGCAGGTGACGCCGCACCTGGGCGCCTCCACCGACGAGGCGCAGGAGAAGGCCGGCGTCGCCGTGGCCCGCAGCGTGCGCCTGGCACTGGGCGGCGAGCTGGTGCCCGACGCGGTGAACGTGGCCGGCGGAATAATCGACCCCTACGTGCGCCCCGGCATCCCGCTGACCGAGAAGCTGGGCCAGATCTTCGCGGCGCTGGCCGACGGCCCGATCGCCAGCCTCGACGTGGAGGTGCACGGCGACCTGAACGACTACGACGTCAAGGTGCTGAAGCTGGCCGCGCTGAAGGGCCTGTTCGTGCGCACCCTCACGGAGAACGTCTCCTACGTGAACGCGCCGCTGCTCGCGGAGGAGCGGGGCGTCCAGGTGCGCCTCGTGACCGATCCGGTCAGCCGCGACTACCGCAACGTGATCTCGCTGCGGGGCACCACCACCGGCGGCGACGTCCACTCCGTGTCGGGCACCCTGACCGGGCCGAAGCAGATCGAGAAGATCACCGAGATCGACGGCTACGACGTGGAGGTGCCGATCGCCCAGCACCACGTGGTCTTCACCTACACGGACCGGCCGGGCATCGTGGCCCAGTACGGCTCGGCCTTCGGCGCCGCCGGGGTGAACATCGCGGCGATGCAGATCGCGCGCGACGAGGTGGGCGGAACGGCCCTCAGCGTGCTGACCATCGACTCGGAGGCCCCGGCCGAGGTGCTGGACGACATCCGCGCCGGCATCGAGGCGTCGCACTTCACCGCCGTCGACCTCGTCGAGGACTGAGCACGGCGCTCCGGCGCTCCGGCGCCGGAATCGCGGGCCGCGGGCGCGCGGCGCGACGGATCCCGCGGCGTCGGGGCGTGATGAGGACGTGATCCGCACGAAACGTGGGCGGGGCTAGGCTCCGATCCGTCCGCCGCGGGACACGACGCCGTGCCCCGCTCGTGAGCCTGGAGGCGCCGTGCCCGAACCCTTGATCACCACCGTGGCGGAGGACCGGGCGCAGGGCGGGGGGAAGGGGCTGAAGACGGGCGCCATCGGGCTCGTCGGCAGCGTGGTCGTCGCCACGGCCTCCACGGCCCCCGCCTACAGCCTGGCGGCGACGCTCGGCTTCATCGTCGTCGGCGGCACGGCCTTCGTCGGCACCCAGGCGCCCGCGGTGATCCTGCTCGCCTTCGTCCCCATGTACCTCATCGCGCAGGCGTACAAGGAGCTGAACGCGGTCGACCCGGACTGCGGCACGACCTTCACCTGGACGACGAGGGCCTTCGGTCCCATCGCGGGATGGATGGGCGGCTGGGCGATCGTGATCGCGGACATCATCGTGATGGCGAACCTGGCCTACATCGCCGGGCAGTACTCGTTCGTGTTCCTCGGCGGGTTCGGCCTGCCCGGCGTCGCCGCGCTCGCCGGCAACGTCTGGGCGTCGACGATCGTCGGCGTCCTCTGGATCGCCCTCATGACCTGGATCTGCTGGCGCGGCATCGAGATCTCGGCCCGGCTGCAGTACGGCCTGCTCGGCTTCGAGATGGTGCTGCTCATCGCGTTCGCCGTCATCGCGCTCGTGCGGGTCGGCACCGGCCAGGGCGAGGCGGGCTCCATCCCGTTCGACTGGAGCTGGTTCAACCCCTTCACCGTGGACTTCGCGAGCGCGCTGATGCCGGCCCTGCTCGTCGCGATCTTCATCTACTGGGGCTGGGACAGCGCGGTCGCCGTGAACGAGGAGACGAAGGACCCGTCGCGCACGCCGGGCCGAGCGGCGATCCTCTCGACCCTGCTGCTCGTGGCCACCTACCTGCTCGTGACGATCGCGACCGTGTCGTTCGCCGGCGTCGGCGAGCAGGGCCTGGGGCTCGCGAACCCCGACAACTCCGGTGACGTGTTCAGCGCGATCGCGCCGGCGGTGTTCGGCGGCGGCCCGATCGGCCAGGTGATGCAGGTCCTCTTCGCGGCGACCATCCTCACCTCGGCCGCGGCGAGCACCCAGACGACGATCCTCCCGACCGCCAGGACCTCGCTGTCGATGGCGGTGCACAAGGCGATGCCGGCGGTCTTCGGGAGGATCCACCCCCGCTACCTGACGCCGACGTGGTCGACCCTGGGCATGGGCGCGGCCTCGATCCTCTTCTTCCTGCTCTTCACCCTCATCAGCCAGAACCTGCTGAACGCGCTGGTGGAGTCGCTCGGCGTGATGATCGCGTTCTACTACGGCATCACCGGACTGGCCTGCGCCTGGTTCTTCCGGCGCACCCTCACCTCGAGCGTCCGGAACCTGTTCCTGCGCGGGATCCTGCCCGCGGCGGGCGGGCTGATCCTGTTCGTCATCCTCGCCTACGGCCTGGTGCAGTACGCCTCGCCCGACTGGCTGGTGGACGACGCCGGCGACCCGGTGACCATCTTCGGGCTCGGCGCGACGGCCGTGGTGGGGGTGCTCGGCCTGCTCGTCGGGTTCCTGGGGATCGCCGCCTACCGGACCCGCGGCCGCGACTTCTTCCGCGGCCGCATCATCCCGACCGCCGCCTACGTCGAGGGCGAGGCGGTGCGCGACGAGCACCGCGTCGTCGACTGAGGCCCGCTCCTCCTCCGCCGCCCGGGCAGCAGGGCCCGTGGGGGCGGAGGACGAGCGCCGCAGTAGCCTGCAAGGCATGCTCCGCACCATCCGTCTCGCGGTCGTCGGCGGCGACGGCATCGGTCCCGAGGTCGTCGCGCAGGGCCTGCGCGTGCTGCGCGCCGCGGTCGACGGCGAGGCCGAGATCACGACCACCGAGTTCTCGCTGGGGGCGGACCGCTTCCTGGCGACCGGCGACGTGCTGCCCGACGAGGAGCTGGCCGCCATCGCGGGCCACGACGCGATCCTGCTGGGCGCGGTCGGCGGCGTGCCGGGCGACCCGCGGCTGAAGGACGCGAACATCGAGCGCGGGCTGCTGCTGAGGCTGCGGTTCGCGCTGGACCACTACGTCAACCTGCGGCCGACGCGCCTCTGGCCGGGCGCCGTCTCGCCGCTCCGAGACCCGGGCGAGGTCGACTTCGTCGTGGTCCGCGAGGGCACCGAGGGGCCCTACGTCGGCAACGGCGGCGCGATCCGCGTCGGCACGCCGGCGGAGGTCGCGAACGAGGTCAGCGTCAACACCGCATACGGCGTCGAGCGCGTGGTGCGCTTCGCCTTCGAGCAGGCCTCGGAGCGCCGGAACGGCCTGACGCTGGTGCACAAGACCAACGTGCTGACCTTCGCGGGCTCGCTCTGGAAGCGCACCGTGGACGCCGTCGCGCCGGAGTGGCCGGAGGTCGCGGTCGACTACCTGCACGTGGACGCCGCGACGATCTTCCTGGTGACCGATCCCGCGCGCTTCGACGTGATCGTCACCGACAACCTCTTCGGCGACATCCTCACCGACCTGGCCGGCGCCATCAGCGGCGGCATCGGACTCGCGGCCTCGGGGAACATCAACCCGAGCGGCGCCTTCCCCTCCATGTTCGAGCCGGTGCACGGCTCGGCGCCCGACATCGCGGGCACCGGGAAGGCGGACCCTTCCGCCGCCATCCTCTCCACCGCGCTGCTGCTCGACCACCTGGGCCTGCCGCAGGCCGCCCGGCGCGTGACCGAGGCCGTGAGCGCGGCCCTGGCCGCACGCGGCGGCTCGCCGGCCACGACGTCCGAGATCGGCGACGCGGTGCTCGCAGCCCTTCCTCCCCGCTAGGAGCAACCCCGTGACCACGACCGAGTCCTTCCCGCTCGCCTTCGACACCACCCCCTCCGCCGCCCGTCGCGCCGACGCCGAGCGGGAGGCGATCCTGGCCGACCCCGGCTTCGGCAAGCACTTCACCGACCACATGGCGTCGATCGCCTGGTCGTTCGACCGCGGCTGGCACGACGCGGTCGTCAAGCCCTACGGGCCGCTGCAGCTGGACCCCGCGGCCTCCGTGCTGCACTACGCGCAGGAGATCTTCGAAGGGCTGAAGGTCTACCGCTGGGCCGACGGCAGCATCCGCGCCTTCCGCCCGGAGGCGAACGCCGAGCGGCTGCAGCGCTCCGCCCGCCGGCTCGCGCTGCCCGAGCTGTCGACCGCGGACTTCCTGGCCGCGATCGAGCGGCTGGTCGCGATCGACGCCGACTGGGTGCCGACGGCGCCGGAGACGAGCCTGTACCTGCGGCCGTTCATGATCGCGTCGGAGGCGTTCCTCGGCGTGCGGGCCGCGCACGGCGTCGACTTCCACGTGATCGCCTCCCCGGCGGGCGCGTACTTCCCGGACGGGGTCAAGCCGCTGTCCATCTGGCTGTCGCAGGACTTCTCGCGGGCGGGCCGCGGCGGCATGGGCGCGGCGAAGACCGGCGGCAACTACGCCGCCAGCCTGCTGCCGCAGGCCGAGGCCTACGAGCAGGGCTGCCAGCAGGTGCTGTTCCTCGACTCGGAGGAGCGGACGTACGTCGAGGAGCTCGGCGGTATGAACGTGTTCTTCGTGCACCGCGACGGCACGGTGGTCACCCCGGCGCTCGGCACGATCCTGGAGGGGATCACCCGCTCCAGCGTCATGCGGCTGGCGGAGGAGCGCGGGCACCGGGTCGAGGAGCGGCGCTTCACCGTGGAGGAGTGGCGCGAGGGCGTCGAGTCGGGCGACATCGTCGAGGCGTTCGCCTGCGGCACGGCCGCCGTGATCACGCCGATCGGCCGCCTGAAGGCGCGCGACTTCGAGATCGGCGCCCCGGACGCGGAGCCCGGCGCGCTGACCATGAGCCTGCGCGACGAGCTGACCGGCATCCAGTACGGCCGCCTGCCCGACCACCACGGCTGGATGCGCCGCCTGGCCTGACCGCCGGCGGCGGCGGCGGCGACGGCGAGCAGGGCGCCGCGACCGTCGTCCGTGCTGACCGGGCACCGGGGTCTGCGCGCAGCGGGCGCGCCCTCCGGCTGGCCGCCTTCTGAGCGGCACCCGGGAGCGCCCTGCGGATCGCGCGGCGGAGGGGTCGCGCCCGACCGCCCCCGCTAACGTCGGCACTCACGCTCCAGACCTCGGCGTGCCGCCGCGCAACGTCTGGAGTGTCATGTCGTCCGTCCCCCCTCCCGCCACGCCGGCACCCGGCGCGGTCCGCTCCACCCGGACTCGAGAGGTGCGCGCCGGTGTCGCGGGGCGCGCGCACGCGAGCGACTTCACCGAGCTGAAGCGCCGGATCCAGGCCGCCGGCCTGCTCGACCGGCGGCCGGGCTGGTACCTCGCCCGCTGCGCGGCACTGGCGGGCTGCTACGCGGCCGGGTTCGCACTGCTGGCCGCCCTCGGGCACAGCTGGTGGCAGCTGCTGCTCGCCGCCGGCTTCGGACTGCTCTTCACGCAGACCGCCTTCCTGGCGCACGACGGGGCGCATCGGCAGGTCTTCACCTCCGGCCCGGCCAACGCCGCGTTCGCACGCCTGGTCGCCAACGCCGTGGTCGGTCTCAGCTACGGCTGGTGGCAGCACAAGCACACCCGCCACCACGGCAACCCGAACACGGCGGGCAAGGACGACGACATCCGACCCGGCGCGCTGGTCTTCACGCCCGACGACGCCGCGAACCGCTCGGGCCTCCGCCGACGGCTGATGCGCCGCCAGGGCTGGTTCTTCTTCCCCCTGCTGCTGCTGGCCGGCCTCGACCTGCACCGCAACGCGATACTCACCGTGCTCACCGACCGGAGGATGGAGCGTCGCGGGCTCGAGGGCGCGCTGATCGCGGTGCGGCTCGTCGGGTTCGCCGCGCTCGTCGTGCTCGCCGCCGGTCCTGTCATCGGCGTCGCGTTCATGGGCGTGCAGCTCGCCGTGTTCGGGTTCTCGATGGGGTCGAGCTTCGCGCCGAACCACAAGGGGATGGTGCTGATCGGTGCGCACGAGCGCGTCGACCACCTGCGCCGGCAGGTGCTCACCTCCCGCAACATCTCGGGACCGCTCCTGATCCGCGTCGGCATGGGCGGCCTGAACTACCAGATCGAGCACCACCTCTTCCCGAGCATGCCGAGCGTCAACCTGCGGCGGGCGCGCCCCATCGTGCGCGCGTACTGCTCGGAGCTCGGCGTGCCGTACACCGAGACGTCGCTGCTGCGGTCGTGGGCGATCGTCGTGCAGTACCTGAACCGGGTCGGCCTCCGGCACGCCGATCCCTTCGACTGCCCCGCAGCAGCGGCCTTCCGCACCGCCTGAACCCGGGCAGCCGGTCGCCCGGCGTTCGTCTCGAACGGGACGCGCCGGGGGTCGGCGCACCGCATGCGGCCGGACCTGCCTGTCCGTCGGGAGGCCGCCGCACGTGCGCTGAGCGTCGAGCCGCAGCAGGCCGAGCGCGGTTAGTGTCCTGGTGTTGCCCCGGACTTCGGCAGCACGACGAGCAGGCCGGTCCGGGGTGTGGTGCATCGCCCCCGGACTCGGGCTGCGGCGTCCCGCCGACCGGCTCACGGTCGATCGGGATCCCGACCGACGACCTCCCGGAGCGGAACCATGTCCGACGACAGCCAGACCGACCAGCACGCCGCGGGAGACCCGCACGCGACCACCGCCAAGGCCGCCGACGCACAGGAGGGCCACGGCCGGCGCAACGGCGCCGAGCGCGACCTCGTCGCCGCGGAGAAGGCCGAGTTCGGCGGCATGCGCTTCTTCCTCGCCTTCTTCGGCTGGCTCACCGCCACCGGCGCGGTGGTGCTGCTGACCGCGATCATCACCGGCGTCCTGGCCGCGACCGGGGTGCAGGACTCCGGCGCGGACCCGAACGACGCCGGGACCCTGCGCACCGCGGGGATCGCGGGCATCGTGGCGCTCGCCTTCGTGCTCTTCGTCGGGTACTACATCGGCGGCTACGTCGCCGGCCGCATGGCGCGGTTCAGCGGCCTGAAGCAGGGCCTCGCCGTCTGGCTGTGGGCCGTCATCGTGGCGGTGCTCGCCGCGATCGCCGCCGCGGTCCTCGCCGGCAGCACCGACGCCTTCTCGCAGCTGACGAACAGCGGGTTGCCGATCGACGGCGACGCCGCGACGGCGACCGGCATCTCGTCGCTCGTCGTCGCCGTCGTCTTCAGTCTCGTCGGCGCGCTGCTCGGCGGCCTCGGCGGCATGCGGTTCCACCGCAAGGTCGACCGCTTCGCCGCCGCCAGGGCCTGAGCACCCTCCCCACCGACGCGGCCGCGCGGGAACACCCGCCGGCCCCCGTGCGCCATGAGCGCACGCATCACAGGAAGCAGGACAGCATGATCACCAGCAACGACATCGACCGGATCACCGGCAGCAAGCTCGTCGACAGCGACGGGGACAAGGTCGGCACCGTGAAGCAGGTGTACGTCGATGCGCAGGACGGCCATCCCCTGTTCGCCACCGTCAACACCGGCTTCTTCGGCACCAACGAGTCCTTCGTCCCGTTGGAGACCGCCGAGTTCGACGGCGAGACGCTCCGAGTCGCCTACGACAAGGCCACGATCAAGGCGGCGCCGAACGTCGCCGACGACGGCGACCTCGACGACGCCGAGCAGGACCGGATCTTCGACCACTACGGCCTGGGCGCGCACGACCACGGCGCGGACACCGGGTCCACGCGCGGCGCGGACCGCGACTCCGCCCACGACTCGGTCGATGCACCCGCGCGGGACGCGGACCGCGGCACCGCCGGCGACCAGGTCGTCCCGACGCCGCGCGCGACCGACCGCGGCACGGACACGACCCGGGGGCACGACACCTCCGGTCCGACCACGGACGACGCCATGACCCGCTCCGAGGAGCGCCTGCACGTCGGCACGCAGCAGGTCGAGTCCGGCCGCGCCCGCCTGCGGAAGCACATCGTCACGGAGCAGCAGACCGTCTCCGTGCCCACCAGCCACGACGAGGTCCGCGTCGAGCGCGAGCCCATCACCGACGCGAACGTCGCGTCCGCCACCGGCGGTCCGACGCTGAGCGAGGAGGAGCACGAGGTCGTCCTGACCGAGGAGGTGCCCGACGTGACCAAGGACACCGTCCCCGTCGAGCGCGTCAAGCTCGGCACGGAGCGCGTCGCCGGCCAGCAGTCGGTGACCGAGGACGTCCGCAAGGAGCAGATCGAGCTCGACGGCGACGGGACGACCGCTCGCTGACGATCGCGTCCGCATGACGCTCCCGGGGATCCGCCCGACGCGGGTCCCCGGGAGCGTCCCAGCCTCCACCGCGGTCCGTCCTCGGACCGCGGCACGGCCGTCGTACGACAGGAGCACCCCATGACCCGTCCCGCTGAGGGCGACGGACGGCACCGTGCCGACGACGCGGTCCACGACGACGAGGCGATCGAGACGGTCCGCTCGGAGCAGCGCGCCGTCGTGGGCACCGCGACCCGGGTGACCGGCCGGGTCCGGCTCGAGAAGCGCGTCGTCGAGGAGGAGCGCACGATCACCGTGCGCCTCCGCCACGAGCAGGTGCGCACGGTGCGCCTCGACGCCGACGGCGCAGAGGTCACGCCCGACGGGGCGGGGCTCCGGGCGACCCCCTGGGTCGTCCTCCACGAGGAGCGGCCGGTGATCAGCACGGTCGTCGTGCCGGTCGAGCGGGTGCGGCTCGTCGTCGCGGCGGTGCCGGGCTCCTCATCGGAGACGATCGCCCTGTCCCGCGAGGTCGTCGAGGTCGAGGTCGAGGTCGACGGAGCGCCCGACTAGACCGAGATGCCCAGACGGCTCAGGGCGCGGTCCGCCAGGGGCTTGCCCCCGGTCTGACACGTCGGGCAGTACTGCAGGCTGTCGTCCGCGAAGCGCACCTGGCGCACGGTGTCGCCGCAGACGGGGCAGGCCTCCCCGGTGCGGCCGTGCACCCGCATGCCCGACTTCTTCTCGCCCTTGAGGTCCGCCATCGCCAGGCCGTCGGAGCGCCGCACCGCGTCCTCGAGCACCGCCCGCATCGCGTCGAACAGGCGCGCCACCTCGTCGCCGCTCATCGCCGCGGGCTTGAAGGGCGACATCTTCGCCGCGTGCAGGATCTCGTCGGAGTAGGCGTTGCCGATGCCGGCGATGCGGGCCTGGTCGCGCAGCACGCCCTTGATCTGCGCGCGCCCCGCGGCGCTGAGCACCTCGGCGAACCGCTGCCGGGTGAAGGACGGGTCGAGCGGGTCCGGCCCGAGCGTCGCGATGCGCTCGATCTCCATCGGGTCGCGCACCACATGGATCGACAGCGACTTCTTCGTGCCCGCCTCGGTGATCGCGAGGCCGGACCCGTCCTCCAGCACCAGCCGTGCCGCCAGAGCGCCGCGCCCCTGCCGCGGTACGGGCAGCACGTCGTGCCAGCGGATCCAGCCCGCCTTGGCCAGGTGGATCACGACGTGCAGGTCGCCCAGGTCGACGTCCAGGTGCTTGCCGTGGTGCGTCACGTCCTGCACCTCGCGCCCCGCGACCGCGGTGACGGGCGGGTCGAAGGTCTTCAGCGCGCTGAACGCGGACACGTCGAGGCGCGTGACGACGCGCCCCTCCAGCCGCAGCGACAGGTCGCTGGCCAGCGCGTGCACCTCGGGCATCTCGGGCATGCGCGCGATGATGCCGTCAGAAGCCGGGAGAACGCCGTCTGTCCAGCGGATCCGCGCACGAGGGCGGCGTGTTGGCCGGGCCGGGGGCGTGGAGGTGCCGACGACTACGCTCGCAGGGTGAAGATCGCGCGGTTCAGTGCCGGGGGCAGCGACCCGCAGTTCGGCATCGTCGACGACGAGGACCTGGTCGTCCTGTCCGGCGACCCGATGTTCCAGGGGTTCGAGCCGACGGGGGAGCGCATCCCGCTGGCCGAGGCCCGGCTGCTGGCCCCCGTGATCCCGCGCTCCAAGATCGTGTGCGTCGGCTTGAACTACGCCGAGCACAAGGAGGAGCTGGCGCCCGGCACGGGCGACCGGCCGGTCATCTTCCTGAAGCCGAACACCGCGATCATCGGGCCGGGCGACACCATCCAGATCCCGCCGGTCGAGGGCCGCGTGGTGCACGAGGGCGAGCTGGCCATCGTGATCGGCTCGGTCGCGAAGCGGGTGCGGGCGGAGGACGCCGACCAGGTGATCTTCGGCTACACGATCGCGAACGACGTCTCCGCCCGCGACGAGATGTTCAAGGACGGCCAGTGGGCCCGGGCGAAGGGCTATGACACCTTCTGCCCGATCGGCCCCGTCATCGAGACCGAGATCGACCCCCGCGGCGTGGAGATCCAGACCTGGGTCGACGGCGAGCCCCGCCGGCACGGCCACACGAGCGACATGATCCACGGCATCCCGGAGATCATCGAGTACGTGTCCGACATCTGGACCCTGCTGCCGGGCGACCTGATCCTGACCGGCACGCCGGCGGGCCTCGGCGGCTTCGTCGACGGCCAGCGCGTGGACATCGAGATCAGCGGCATCGGCCGCCTGACGAACCCCGCCAAGAACCGGGTCTGAGCACGGCGCCTCCGGCGCCCGGCGACGACGCGCACCCGCCTCGGAACAGGGCGGCCCGCACGAAGTGTTGCGGTCCGTGACGCACGGGGATTCGTGCTGACCCGGCCGTCCGTGTTCGACTCGCGGCCCGCAGGCCGGAGGGGGACGCCGTGGTCGACCAGGTGCAGGACAGGCCGTCGCGGCCGACGGCGAACCGCTCCCACGGCCAGTGGGCCGTCGACGGCACGACCCCGCTGAACGCGAACGAGCGCTGGAAGCAGGAGGACGGCGGCCTCAGCGTGCGTCAGCGCATCCTCGACGTCTACTCGCGGGACGGCTTCGCCTCGATCGACCCGACCGACCTGCACGGCCGGTTCCGCTGGTGGGGCCTCTACACGCAGCGCCGCCCCGGCATCGACGGCGGCAAGACCGCGACGCTCGAGCCGCACGAGCTCGAGGACGAGTACTTCATGCTGCGCGTCCGGCTGGACGGCGGGCAGCTGACCACCGAGCAGCTGCGCACGATCGGCGGCATCTCGGTCGACTTCGGCCGGAACACCTCCGACGTCACCGACCGGCAGAACATCCAGCTGCACTGGATCCGCGTGGAGGACGTGCCCGAGATCTGGCGCCGGCTGGAGGCGGTCGGGCTGGGCACCACGGAGGCGTGCGGCGACGTGCCGCGCGTGGTCCTGGGCTCGCCGGTCGCGGGCATCGCCGCGGACGAGCTGATCGACCCGACGCCCGTGATCGAGCAGATCACGTCGCGCTACATCGGGATCCCCGAGCTGGCGAACCTGCCCCGCAAGTTCAAGACCGCGGTCACCGGCCACCCCAGCCTCGACGTGGTGCACGAGATCAACGACGTGGCCTTCGTGGCCGTCCGGCACCCCGAGCTGGGCGTCGGGTACGACGTGTGGGTGGGCGGCGGGCTCTCCACCGCGCCGCGGCTGGGCGAGCGGCTGGGCGCCTTCGTGGCGCCGGAGGCGGTCGCCGACGTCTGGCTGGGCGTCGCGTCGATCTTCCGCGACTACGGCTACCGCCGCCTGCGCAACAAGGCGCGGCTGAAGTTCCTGCTGGCCGACTGGGGCGCGGCGCGCTTCCGCGAGGTGCTCGAGACGGAGTACCTGGGGCGCGCCCTGCCCGACGGCCCGCCGCCGTCCGCGCCGAGCGCGCCTGGCGACCACGTGGGCGTGCACCGGCAGAAGGACGGCCGGTTCTACATCGGCGTCGCGCCGACCGTGGGTCGCGTCGACGGGCCGACGCTGAACGCGCTGGCCGACCTGCTGGAGGCGAACGGCTCAGAGCGCCTGCGCACCACGCCGCACCAGAAGATCGTGCTGCTCGACGTGCCGGAGGAGCGGGTGCAGGCCGTCGTGGAGGGCGCGGCGGCGCTGGGGCTCTCGGCGACGCCCAGCCCCTTCCGCCGCAGCACGATCGCCTGCACCGGCATCGAGTTCTGCAAGCTGGCGATCGTCGAGACGAAGGACGCCGCGACCCGCGCCATCGAGCAGCTGGAGCAGCGCCTGGCCGGCTTCGAGGTCGGCACCCCCATCTCCCTGCACGTGAACGGCTGCCCGAACAGCTGCGCCCGCATCCAGACCGCGGACATCGGGCTGAAGGGGCAGCTGCTGCCCGACGGCGCCGGCGGCCAGCAGCCCGGCTTCCAGGTGCACCTGGGGGGCGGCCTGGCCTCGCCCGAGCGCGAGGAGGCGGGGCTCGGCCGCACCGTCCGGGGGCTCAAGGTGACCGCCGACGACCTGCCCGAGTACGTCGAGCGGCTGGTTCGCCGGTTCGCGGCGGACCGCTCGGACGGCGAGACCTTCGCGCAGTGGGCCCACCGCGCCGAGGAGGAGGCGCTGGCATGAGCGCCGTGAACCTCGGGCTCGCCTGCGCCCGCCGCTCGGCCGTCGAGCTGCGCGCCCTGGCGGAGCGGGGCGCGGCGGAGCTGGGGGAGTCCTCGGCCGACGAGGTGCTGCAGTGGGTCGCGCAGCACTTCGACCGCCCGCAGGTCGCCGTGACCTCCTCCATGGCCGACGGCGTGCTGCCGCACCTGGTCGCGCAGCACGTGCCCGGCGTGGACGTGCTGTTCCTGGACACCGGCTACCACTTCGACGAGACGCTGACGGTGCGCGACCAGGTCGCGCAGGAGCTGGAGGTGCGGGTCCGCAGCATCGAGGCGGGGCGGACCGTGCCCCAGCAGGACGCCGAGTTCGGCCCGCGCCTGCACGACCGCGACCCGAACCTGTGCTGCGCGATGCGCAAGGTCGCCCCGCTGCACGCCGCGCTGGCGCGCTACGAGGTCTGGATCACCGGCGTGATGCGGGAGGAGTCGGTCGGCCGGGCGGACACCCCCCTGATCGCCTGGAACGAGAAGAACGGCGTCGTCAAGGTGAACCCGATGGCGGCCTGGACCGCCGACGAGCGGTTCGACTACGCGGACCGGGAGTTCGTGCCCGTGAACGCGCTGCTGGGGCAGGGGTACCCCTCCATCGGCTGCGCGCCCTGCACCCG
>JAKONM010000245.1 GCA_022701925.1 Microbacteriaceae bacterium | reverse complement strand
GCTGGGCGGGGGCATCCCCACCGAGTTCACCTTCCTCGGGGTGACGCTGTCGCTCAACATCTTCCTGCCGGCGCTGGTGCTGCCCGGGATCATGGTGGTCTTCCTCTTCGCCTACCCGTTCCTCGAGGCGTGGGTGACCGGCGACAAGCGCGAGCACCACATCCTCGACCGGCCCCGCAACATGCCGACCCGCACCGCCATCGGGGCGGCCGGCGTGACCTTCTACGCGGTCCTGTGGGCGGCGGCGAGCTCGGACCTGGTGGCGACGCACTTCATGCTGTCGATCGAGGGCGTGATCACGGCGCTGCAGTTCATGCTCTTCCTCGCTCCGGTGCTGGCGTTCTTCATCACGAAGCGCATCTGCCTGGCACTGCAGAAGAAGGACCGCCAGATCGTGCTGCACGGCTTCGAGTCCGGTCGCATCGTCCGGCTGCCGGGCGGCGAGTACATCGAGGTCCACGAGCCGGTGGACGAGTACGAGCGGTGGAAGCTGGTGAGCTTCAACGACTACGAGCCGCTGATGATCCGTCCGAACGCCGCCGGTCGCATCCCCGTGACCGAGCGCGCCCGGGCCGTCGCCAGCCGGTTCTTCTTCGAGGACCGCATCGAGCCGGTGACCAGCACCGAGATCGAGGTCGCGAAGCACCACTGACGCCCTGCGCGTGATCGAGAAGGCCGGAGCTCCGAGGAGCGCCGGCCTTCTCGTGTTCCGCCGGGACCCGCTGCAGGTGCTCGTGGCGCACATGGGCGGACCGTTCTGGGCGCGGAAGGACGAGCGGGCCTGGTCGTTCCCCAAGGGACTGCTCGAGGAGCACGAGGCGCCGCTGGAGGCGGCGCTGCGGGAGTTCCGGGAGGAGACCGGGCTCACTCCCCCGGCGCCCCCGTACGAGCCCCTGGGCGACGAGCGGCAGGCGTCGGGCAAGGTCGTCGAGCTGTGGGCAGTCGAGGGCGATCTCGACCTCAGCGGCTTCTCCCCCGGCACGTTCACCATGACCCGCGGCGGTCGGTCGTTCGAGGTGCCCGAGGTCGACCGTCTGGCGTGGGCGTCGTTGGAGGACGCCGCGCGGCTGCTGGTGCGCGGGCAGGTCCCGTTCCTGGGCCGCCTCCAGCATCTCGTGGACCCGGCAGCGACCAGGGCTCCTGCGGGTCCTCGAGCAGGCTCTTCGCACTCCTGCGGACGGTGCACCGCTGAGGATCCCGCCGGAGCCCGTGAGCCCTGCTCGTGAGCAGGTGCGGGCCGATGCCGGCGATCGCGCCCTGCCCGGACGCCGACCCGGGCGCAGCGCGCTCCGGCATGCGTCGAGCACTCCAGCACGGTGAGCGCGCTCCAGCGGGCGCTGTGCCGATCGGGAGGCTGCTGAAGTGCGTGCGGCCTGCCGGGGCCGCTCACGGCCCGCTCGAGCACGTGCGAGCCGTCCGTCCTCGCTCGGCTGCAGCACTCCGCCCGAGCGGAGAGGTCGTCGGCGACGCCGCGCGGCGTCGGCCGCCCCGGTCCTGACCGGCGGACACGCGGAAGGGGCCGCCGTCCGCAAGTGCGGACGGCGGCCCCTCGGGAGCCCTCAGGGCTCAGCGGGCGAAGTAGCCCCGGTAGTACTCGTAGACCCAGCCGACGATCGCGATGATGAAGAGCGCTCCGGCGATGAAGGCCATCCAGATGCCGATCGCCAGGCCGAGGAACATCAGCGCGGCGGCGGAGCCGAGGATCAGCGGCCACCAGCTCCACGGGCTGAAGTGCCCCAGCTCGGGATCGCCGTCGTCGATGCTCGCGTCCACCCGGTCCTCGGGCAGGTCGCCGCCCTGCGCCTTGAACGAGCGGTTCAGGTAGAAGGCGATGAACACGCTCATCACGGCCACCAGCGCGATGCCGATGGTGCCCACCCACTCGACGCGGCCGTAGGTGATCAGCGCCCACACCGAGTAGGCGACGTCGGCCAGCAGGAAGAAGGCCGCCAGGATCCACAGCAGGTTGATGTTGACGCGCACGGGTCAGCGCACCTCTCCGGTCGCCGCGTCGTAGGTCGGCGCGTCCGGAGCGTCCTTCACCGGGCCGACGCCGAACGGGATGCCGGCCTCGGGGTGGTTCAGGTCGAAGGCCGGGGACTCCGACCGGATGCGCGGGATCGAGGTGAAGTTGTGGCGGGGCGGCGGGCAGCTCGTCGCCCACTCGAGGCTGCGGCTGTAGCCCCACGGGTCGTTGACCGTCACCTTGGGCGCACGTCGCGCCGTGATCCACACGTTGTAGAGGAACGGCAGCATCGAGGCGGCGAGGATAAACGCCCCGACCGTCGACAGCTGGTTCATCACGGTGTAGCCGTCGCCCGGCTGGTACGTCGCGTACCGGCGGGGCATGCCCAGCACGCCCAGCCAGTGCTGCACCAGGAACGTCGTGTGGAAGCCGACGAACAGCAGCCAGAAGTGGATCTTGCCGAGCCGCTCGTCGAGCATGCGGCCCGTCCACTTCGGCCACCAGAAGTAGAAGCCGGCGAACATCGCGAACACGACCGTGCCGAAGACCACGTAGTGGAAGTGCGCGACCACGAAGTAGCTGTCGGACAGGTGGAAGTCGAGCGGCGGCGACGCCAGGATCACGCCGGTGAGCCCGCCGAAGATGAACGTGATCAGGAAGCCCAGGGCCCAGACCATCGGCGTCTCGAAGGTCACCGAGCCGCGCCACATGGTGAAGGTCCAGTTGAAGATCTTCACGCCGGTGGGCACCGCGATCAGCATCGTCATCAGCGCGAAGAACGGCAGCAGCACGGAGCCGGTGACGTACATGTGGTGCGCCCAGACGGCCACGGACAGGGCGGCGATCGAGATGGTCGCGTAGATCAGCGTCTTGTAGCCGAAGATCGGCTTGCGGCTGAACACCGGCATGATCTCGCTGATGATGCCGAAGAACGGCAGCGCGATGATGTACACCTCGGGGTGCCCGAAGAACCAGAACAGGTGCTGCCACAGGATCGCGCCACCGCTGGAGGCGTCGAAGACGTGGGCGCCGAACAGACGGTCCGCCCCGAGCGACAGCAGCGCGGCGGCCAGCACCGGGAACGCCATGATGACGAGCAGGCTCGTGATCAGGATGTTCCAGGTGAAGATCGGCAGACGGAACATCGTCATGCCGGGCGCCCGCATGGTGATGATCGTGGTGATGAAGTTCACCGCGCCGAGGATCGTGCCGAAGCCGGAGAGGCCGAGGCCGAGCACCCACAGCGTCGCACCGAGACCCGGGGAGTACGCGGCGCTGGACAGCGGCGAGTAGGCGGTCCAGCCGAAGCCGGCCGCGCCCTGCGGGGTGAAGAAGCCGCCGACGGCGATCAGGCTGCCGAAGCTGTAGAACCAGTAGGCCAGCGCGTTCAGCCGCGGGAACGCGACGTCGGGTGCGCCGATCTGCAGCGGCATCAGCGCGTTGGCGAAGCCCGCGAAGAGGGGCGTCGCGAACATCAGCAGCATGATCGTGCCGTGCATGGTGAACAGCTGGTTGTAGATCTCCGGCGTCGCCACGATGTGGAGGCCCGGCGCGGCCAGCTGCGCCCTGATGACCAGCGCGATCACGCCGCCGATCAGGAAGTAGATGAACGAGGTGATCAGGTACAGGAACCCGATCTTCTTGTGGTCGGTGGTGGTCAGGTACCCGACCACCACGTTGCCCTTGCGGGCGACCTGGCTGCTGCCCTGCACCGCCTCGGCCTGACCGGCCGGCAGCTCCCTGGTGGGTCGCCCGAGTGTGGACGTCATGTGCGCTTCCCTGTCCCCTAGTCGCCTGCGCGCTCGTTGGGCGAGCTGCCGACCGGCTCGCCGCTGTTCTGCGAGCCCTCTGCCTGGTTGTTGTCGTCCTTGTCGTACAGCGCGCCGTAGTCGCCCACGTTGCCCTGGGCCCGCAGCGCCGCCACCCGGGCGTCGTAGTCCGCCTGCGACACGACCGCCACGTTGAAGAGCATCCGCGAGTGGTACTCGCCGCAGAGCTCGGCGCACTTGCCCTCGTAGGTGCCGATGCGCGTGGGCGTGAAGTCCCAGTAGTTCGTCTGGCCGGCGATCATGTCCTTCTTGTAGAGGAAGTCGATGACCCAGAACGAGTGGTTCACGTCGCGGGTGCGCAGCTTGATCTCGACGCTGCGGTTCACCGGCAGGTAGAGCGTGGGGATCTCTGACTCGACGAAGCCGGTGTTCGCGGCGCCCTCGTCCTCGGGCTGCGCCTGCACGCCGATGTCGTAGACGCTGTCGTCCTCGTTCGCCGTGTTCTCGTACACGAAGTCCCAGGCCCACTGCTTGCCGTAGGCGTCGATGGTGACGTCCGGCTTGTCGTAGCGGGTCTCGATGATCGTCTGGTCCCGCGCGGTGAAGGCGAAGAGGCCGAGCACCAGGATCAGCGGGACGACCGTGTAGAAGATCTCGAGCGGCATGTTGTACCGCAGCTGCACGGGCAGGCCCGTCTGCCCACGGCGGCGGCGGAAGACGATCGCCGCCCAGATGATCACGGCCCAGGTGATGACGCCGACGGCCAGCAGGGTGATCCAGGATCCGACCCACAGGTCGGAGACGCGCTGCGTCTGGTTGGTGGTCGGCTCCTGCCCGGAGATGAATCCGGGGAGGTAGCCGTGCAGCTGCAGGTCGTCGCAGCCCGTGAGGGCGAGCACGACCCCGACCGCGATCGGCGGCACGAGCAGCATGCGTCGTCGGTTGGAGCGCACTGAATCCCTTCCCGGTTTCATCAGGCCTGTGATGCTGGTCGTCAGCCTACTGCTCGGGCGTCCTCGCGACGCCGCTGCACGTCGGCGAAGCGAGGGACTTGCGCAGCCGCCCGCGCCCCCGCCGCGCCCCGCGCGGGGGCGCGAGCAGACCGCGGCGGACACGAAGAAGGGGCCCGAAGACGTTGACGTCCTCGAGCCCCTTCTGGCGGTGACAGAGCACCTGGTCCCCCGCCGGTCGCGTACCGCGAGCCCGTTCAGGGCTCGCGAAGCGACACGGCCTTGGATCCGCCTGCGGATCCAAGGCGATGAACTCAGTGGAAGCTGTCGCCGCAGGCGCAGCTTCCCTGCGCGTTGGGGTTGTCGATCGTGAAGCCCTGCTTCTGGATGGTGTCCTCGAAGTCGACGGAGGCGCCGTCGAGGTAGGGGACGCTCATGCGGTCGACGACGACCTCGACGCCGTCGAAGTCGACGGTGGCGTCGCCGTCCATCAGCCGCTCGTCGAAGTACAGCTGGTAGATCAGGCCGCTGCAGCCGCCGGGCTGCACGGCGAGGCGGAGGCGGAGGTCGTCGCGGCCCTCCTGGTCGAGCAGGCTGCGGACCTTGCCGGCGGCGGCGCTGGTGAGCTGCACGCCGTGGGCGGCCTCGGGAGCGGCGGTGCTGCCGCTGGGCGCGGATTCGGTGAGCACGGTGTCGGTCATGGACCGATGGTACGACCGTCTCGCCGACGGCGGGGTGCTGCGACGCGCATCGACCCGTCCGGCGCTCGGAGCGGTGTCGGCGGCGCCCGACCGGCGGCTCAGAGCGTGCGGCGGGAGAGGCGGGCGAGCAGGAGCGCCTCCGAGAGGATCGCCTTCTTCAGCACGCCCAGGTGCTGCGACTCGTTCGGCGAGTGCGCGCGCGTGTCGGGGTCCTCGACGCCGGTGATCAGGATCTGGGCGTCCGGGAACGTGCGGGTCAGGGTGCTGATGAACGGGATCGACCCGCCGATGCCGGTCAGCCGCGGCTCGGCCCCCCAGCCGTCGGCCAGCGCCCGTCGCGCCGCCTCCGCCGCCCAGCCGCCCTGGTCGACGAGGAAGGGCTGACCCAGGTCGACGTCGGTGACGGCGAGGTGCGCGCCGAAGGGCAGGTTCGCGTCCAGGTGGGCGCGCAGGGCGGCGAAGGCCTCCGCCGCGTCCTGGCCGGGGGCCACCCGCATGCTCAGCCGCACGCGCACGGACGGCAGCAGGGTGTTGGAGGCGTTCCTCACGTCCGGCGCGTCGATGCCGGTGATCGTGATCGCGGGGCCGGACCAGAGCCGCTCCGCGACCGTGCCCCGGCCGATCGGCCGCACACCGGGCAGCAGCGCGGCGTCGCGCACCAGGTCGGCGGTGGAGGGGCCCTCGGGCCCCGCTCCCCCGGACCGGGCGGCGTGCAGGCCCTGCACGGCGACCGCGCCGTCGTCGTCCCACAGGGTGGCCAGCAGCCGGACCGTCGCGAGCATCGCGTCCGGGGCGGCGCCGCCGAACATCCCCGAGTGCGAGGCGTGCTCGAGGGTCGCGACCTCGAGCGTCGCCGTGGCGTTGCCCCGCAGCGAGGACGTGAGGGCGGGCACCTCCGTGCTGACGTTGTCCGAGTCCGCGACCACGATCACGTCGGCGCGCAGCACGTCGCGGTGCTGCTCGAGGAAGGCGTCGAAGGACCGGGACCCGGCCTCCTCCTCCCCCTCGACGAACAGCGCGACGCCGACCCCGAGGTCGTCGCCGAGCGCCGCGGCGGCCGCGGACACGGCGGCCAGGTGCGTGACGACGCCGGCCTTGTCGTCGGAGGCGCCCCGGCCGTGCAGCCGGTCGCCGATCAGCGTCGGCTCGAACGGCGGGGTGGACCAGCCCTCGTCCGCACCGGCGGGCTGCACGTCGTGGTGCGCGTAGAGCAGCACGGTCGGCCGTCCGGGCTGCGCCGCCCGGTGCGCCAGCACGGCCGGGTTGCCGAGTGCCGGTCCGGCCTCCGCCTCGTAGGAGGCGCGGCTGACCTCGACGCGGTCGAACAGCCCGGTGTCCGAGAACAGCGCCGCGACCGCCTCCGCGCTCCGCAGCACCTGGTCCTCCGGGAAGCCCGGGAAGGCGACGGACGGGATGCGGACCAGGCGCCCCAGGGCGGCCGCCGCGGCGGGGAAGCCGGCGTCGACGGCGTCGGCGACCGCCGCGTCGGCGGCGAGGAGCCCGGGACCGG
>JAKONM010000210.1 GCA_022701925.1 Microbacteriaceae bacterium | reverse complement strand
GCTGGGGTTGGTCACGGTCACGGTCTTCTTGTCCTCGGTCGTGACCTCGTAGATGACGCTCGGCGCCGTCGTGATCAGGTCGAGGCCGAACTCGCGCTCGAGCCGCTCGGTGACGATCTCGAGGTGCAGCAGGCCCAGGAAGCCGCAGCGGAAGCCGAAGCCGAGCGCGACCGAGGTCTCGGGCTCGTAGACGAGCGCCGCGTCGGAGAGCTTGAGCTTGTCCAGTGCCTCGCGGAGGTCGGGGTAGTCGCTGCCGTCGATCGGGTAGAGACCGGAGAACACCATCGGCAGCGGCTCGGTGTAGCCGGGCAGCGCCTCGGTGGCCGACTTCATCGCGGTGGTGACGGTGTCGCCCACCTTCGACTGGCGCACGTCCTTCACGCCCGTGATCAGGTAGCCGACCTCGCCCACCCCCAGGCCCTTCGACGGCGTCGGCTCGGGCGACGAGACGCCGATCTCGAGGATGTCGTGGGACGCGCGGGTCGACATCATCTGGATGCGCTCGCGCGGGTTCAGGGCGCCGTCGACCATCCGCACGTAGGTGATGACGCCGCGGTAGGCGTCGTAGACGGAGTCGAAGATCGCGGCGCGGGCGGGGGCGTCGGGGTCGCCCTTGGGCGCGGGGATGCGCTCCACGACGCGGTCGAGCAGCTCCTCCACGCCCATGCCGGTCTTGCCGGAGACGCGCAGCACGTCGGCCGGGTCGCCGCCGATCAGGTTCGCCAGCTCCTTCGCGTACCGCTCGGGGTCCGCCGCGGGCAGGTCGATCTTGTTCAGCACCGGGATGATCTCGAGGTCGTTCTCGAGCGCCAGGTACAGGTTCGCCAGCGTCTGCGCCTCGATGCCCTGCGCGGCGTCGACCAGCAGGATCGCGCCCTCGCAGGCGGCCAGCGAGCGGGACACCTCGTACGTGAAGTCGACGTGCCCGGGCGTGTCGATCATGTTCAGCGCGAAGACGTCCGACCCGACCTGCCAGGGCAGGCGCACGGCCTGGCTCTTGATCGTGATGCCGCGCTCGCGCTCGATGTCCATGCGGTCGAGGTACTGCGCCTTCGCGTCCCGGTCCGCCAGCACGCCGGTGATGCCCAGCATGCGGTCAGCCAGCGTCGACTTGCCGTGGTCGATGTGGGCGATGATGCAGAAGTTGCGGATGCGCGCCGGGTCCGTGGCGGCGGGCTCGAGTGGGGTCTGGGCGCGGGGCATGGCTGCGACAGTCTCCCATCCGCGGGGCGCGGCTAGCGTCGAGGCGTGCCGACCCCTGAATTCGTCCTCCGCCTGCGCGAGCGCATCGGCCACGACCCGCTCTGGCTGACCGGCACGACCGCGGTCGTCGTCGACGGCGACCGCCTGCTGCTGGTGAAGCGCGCCGACACGGGCGAGTGGTCGCCGGTGGCCGGCATCGTCGAGCCCGGCGAGCACTCCGCCGACGCCGCGGAGCGGGAGGTGTGGGAGGAGGCGCGGGTGCACGCCGTCGTCGAGAAGCTGGCCGCCGTCGGCGTCACGCAGGAGTACGCCTACCCGAACGGCGACCGCTCGCAGTACACGGACCACACCTACCGGCTGCGGTACGTGTCGGGCGAGGCCGCGGTCGGCGACGACGAGTCGACGGAGGTCGGCTGGTTCCCGCTGGACGCGCTGCCGCCGATCCCGCAGCGCTACGCCGACCGCATCGCCCGCGCGCTGGACCCGCGGCCGGAGACGATCATCGAGCGCCGCCCCGAGGTCTGACCCGCTGTCAGCGCGGCCTGGCACGGTGCTGACCGTGACCGACACCCGCACCGCCGCGCTCGACGTCCTCCGCACCCTGGTCGGGCGCGACGACGCCGACTTCCACGACGGGCAGTACGACGCCATCGCGGCGATCGTCGACGACGCCCGCCGGGCGCTGGTGGTGCAGCGCACCGGGTGGGGCAAGTCGGCCGTCTACTTCGTGGCGACGCGGCTGCTGCGCGACCGCGGCGCGGGCCCGACGCTGCTGGTCTCGCCCCTGCTGGCCCTGATGCGCGACCAGGTCGCCGCCGCCGCGCGGGCGGGCGTGCGCGCGGCCTCCATCGACTCGGCCAACCCGCACCTCTGGGACGACGTGCGCGCACGGCTTGAGGCCGACGAGATCGACGTGCTGCTCGTCTCGCCCGAGCGGCTGAACAACCCGGACTTCCGGGACACGCAGCTGCCCGCGCTGATCGACCGGACCGGTCTGATCGTGATCGACGAGGCGCACTGCATCAGCGACTGGGGCCACGACTTCCGCCCCGACTACCGGCGGCTGCGCGAGCTGGTCGCCGCCGCGGGCAGCACCCCGGTGCTCGCCACCACCGCGACCGCGAACGGGCGCGTCGTCGCCGACGTCGAGGCGCAGCTCGGCGCGCCCGACCGGGTGCTGACGATCCGCGGACCGCTGGCCCGCGCCTCCCTGCGCCTCGGCGTGCTGCGCACCCGGGACCAGGCGACCCGGCTGGGGTGGCTGATCGAGCACCTGCGCGACCTGCAGGGCTCCGGCATCGTCTACGCGCTGACCGTCTCGGCCGCCGAGGACACCGCCCGGCTGCTGCGCGAGGCCGGATACGACGTGCTGGCCTACACGGGCAAGACCGAGAACGCCGAGCGCGAGGCCGCCGAGCAGGCGCTGAAGGAGAACCGGGTCAAGGCGCTCGTCGCCACCAGCGCGCTGGGGATGGGGTTCGACAAGCCCGACCTGGGCTTCGTCGTGCACCTGGGCGCGCCCTCCTCCCCCGTCGCCTACTACCAGCAGGTCGGCCGCGCGGGCCGGGCCACCGACTCCGCCGACGTGCTGCTGCTGCCGGGCGCGGAGGACGAGGCGATCTGGTCCTACTTCGCCACCGCGAGCATGCCGACGGAGGACCGCGCCGACGCCGTGCTGCGCCAGCTGGACCCCGAGCGGCCGCTGTCCACCCCCGCCCTCGAGGCGCTGGTCGACGTGAAGCGCAGCCGCCTCGAGCTGCTGCTGAAGGTGCTGGACGTCGACGGCGCGGTGCAGCGCGTGCGCGGCGGCTGGGTCTCGACCGGACGGCCCTGGACCTACGACGCCGAGCGCTACGAGCGGATCGCCGCCGCCCGGCGTGCGGAGCAGCAGCACATGCTCGACTACGAGGCGCTGCCGGCGGGACCGGAGGGCTGCCGCATGCAGTACCTGCAGCGCGTGCTCGACGACCCCACCGCCGTGCCCTGCGGGCGCTGCGACGACTGCGCCGGCGTCTGGTACCCGACCGAGGTGTCCGGGGCGTCCTCCGGCATCGCCGGCGCCGCGCTGACCCGGGTGGGCGTGGCGATCGAGCCGCGCAAGCAGTGGCCGACCGGCGCCGACAGCCGCGGGGTGCCGGTGAAGGGGAACATCGCCGTCGGCGAGCGCCCCGAGGAGGGCCGCGCCATCGCCCGCCTGACCGACCTGGGCTGGGGCGGCGCGCTGCGGCAGCTGCTGGCCCCGGGCACGCCGGACCAGGAGGTGCCGCGCGGCGTCGTCGATGCGGCGGTCGCGGTGCTGCGGGAGTGGGACTGGGCGGAGCGCCCGGCGGGCGTGGTCGCGATGCCGTCCCACGGGCGCCCGCAGCTGGTCGGGTCGGCGGCCGGGGCGCTGTCGGAGATCGGGCGCCTGCCGCTGCTCGGCGGGCTCGAGCCGACGAGCCCGGTGCCGCCCGGCGGGGGCGGCGGTGCGAGCCTGGCGCGGCTCGCAGGCGTGTGGGACGCCTTCACCGTGCCCGACGACCTGCGGGCGAGGCTGGCGGAGACCTCCGGCCCGGTCCTGCTGGTGGACGACGTGGCGGACAGCCGCTGGACCCTGACGGTCGCGGCCCGCCTGCTGCGGCGGGCCGGCGCGCAGGCGGTGCTCCCCTTCGCCCTCGCCCTGCAGGCCTGACGGCACTCCTCGCCGATCAGGGGCTGGGCAGGCGGCCGAGGCCCTCCAGCAGGGCTGCGCGGTCGGCGGCGACGCAGACGCGGATCCAGCCCTCCCCCGCCTCGCCGAACGCGCTGCCCGGCGCCACGGCGACGCGCTGCTGCAGCAGGAACGCCTCCGCCCACGCCGCGACGTCGCCGCCCGAGGCGTGCGACACGTCGATCCACAGGTAGAAGGCGCCCTGCGGCCGCAGGTAGCGGATGCCGCGGGCGTCGAGCAGGTCGGTCGCGGCCGCGAGGTGCTCCCGGTAGTGCGCAGCCGCCTCGACCACCGCGTCCTGCGGGCCCTCGAGCGCGGCGATCGCCGCCCGCTGCGCCGGCGTGTTCACGCAGGAGATCAGCGCCTCCTGGAAGTTGCGCAGCACGTCGCCCGGCCCGGGCGGCGTGACCAGGTAGCCGACCCGGCCGCCGGTCAGCGCGTACGTCTTCGAGAACGACTGCACGAGCAGCACGCGCGCGGGGTCGAAGGCCGCCGGCGACACGTGCGGCGCCCCGTAGGTGAACGCCTCGTAGACCTCGTCGCTGATGATCCACAGGTCGTGACGCTGCGCGAACTCGACCACCTCCCGCACCACTCGCTCGGGGGCGACGACGCCCAGCGGGTTGGACGGCGAGTTCAGGACCACCGCGCGGGTGCGCGCGGTCACCCGCGCCTCCAGCTGCGCGACCTGCACCTGGAAGCCGTCGTCGGGCGACAGCCGGTACGGCACGGGCTCCGCGTGCAGCATCCGCGGCGCCATGGTGAAGGTGGTGTACCCGGGGTCGGGCACCAGCACCTCGTCGCCCGGGGAGAGGACCAGGTGCATCGCGAGGTACAGCGCCTCCGTCGCGCCCGGCGTCACCCAGACCTGGTCCGGGGCCACGTCCAGGCCGTCGCCGCGCAGCTTCGCGGCCACCGCCGCCCGCAGGTCGGGCAGGCCGCCGTTGGCCGTGTAGCGCGTCTCGTCGGCCAGCCACGCCTCGCTCGCCGCGCGCAGCACGTGCGGCGCCACGGCCAGGTCGGGCTCGCCCACGGCCAGGGAGATCACGTCCGGCAGGACCAGGGCGACCTCGTGGATGCGGCGGATCCCGCTGCCCGGGACGGCCAGCGCGGCGGCGGTGAAGGACGGCACCAGCACATCCAAGCCCCGTCCAGGACCCGTCGCGACCCGGAGCGCGGGCTGATAGAGTCCTCGTCGGCTTTCGGGCGATCCGCGCGCATCCTCGCGCGGGGCCCGTCGAGACGCCCGCGCCGGTGCGTCTCCCCCATCTGACGAACCGCAGGAGCACCCGCATGGCGAACATCAAGAGCCAGATCAAGCGCATCGCGACGAACGCGAAGGCGCAGCAGCGCAACAAGGCCGTGAAGAGCGAGCTGAAGACGCACCTCCGCGCCGTCCGCACCGCCGTCGCCGCCGGCGACAAGGAGAAGGCCGCCACGGCCCTGAGCCTCGCCGGCCGCAAGCTGGACAAGGCCGTGTCCAAGGGCGTCATCCACAAGAACCAGGCCGCGAACCGCAAGTCGGCGATCGCCAAGCAGGTCAACGCGCTCTGAGTTCATCGTCGTCGATGCGCGAGCGCATCGAAGACGTGTCGCTCCGCCTCGCTGAACGCTCGGCGGTGCGCGACCTGCCGGATGCAGCGGCAGAAGGGCCGTCCGCGTCGCGGGCGGCCCTTTCGCATGCCCCTGGGCGCTGCCGATCGACGCCCGACCGCCGGGCGTGCAGACCAGGAATCGGACACCGGACCAGGTGCTCCCCTGGCCCGGTGTCCCAGCCCTGGTCAGGCGGGCGGGTCAGCGACGGCGGCGGGTGCCGAAGATGCCGCCGATGACGTCGTTCAGCACGCTGCGCGTCGCGCGGTTGTTCAGCACCTGGCCCAGCACCCTCGCGCCGGTCTGCAGCTGGCGCTGACGCGCGGTCGCCGCGGCCTTCTCCGCGCGCTGCCGGTCCTTCGCCTCGCGCTCGGCCCGCTTGCGGTCCGCCTCGTCCTCGCGCTCGTCGCGGCGGCGCTGCACCTCGTCGGCCTTCGCCTGCGCCGCGGCTCGCTTCTGCTCCGCCGCCTGCGCCTTCGCGTCGTCGGCCGCCTGCTTCGCGGCCCGGGCGGCCTCGGCGGCGGTGTTCATCCGCGCGGTGAGGATCTCGCTGGCCGTCTCGCGGTCCAGGGCGGTGCCGTACTTCGCCTGCAGGTCGGACGCGGCGACCGCGGCCTCCATCTGCGCGCTCGGCGTCGGCGACATCAGCGCCTGCGGGGCCCGCAGACGGGTCCAGGCGACGGGGGTTGGCGCGCCGCTCTCGTTCATGACCGTGATCACCGCCTCGCCGATGCCGAGCGTCGTCAGCACCGACTCGAGGTCGTACGCCGACTTCGGATAGGTCTGCACGGTCGCGCGCAGCGCCTTCGCGTCGTCCGGGGTGAAGGCCCGCAGCTGGTGCTGCACCCGCGAGCCCAGCTGCCCCAGCACCTCCCCGGGCACGTCCTTCGGCGTCTGCGTCACGAAGACGATGCCCACCCCCTTGGAGCGGATGAGCCGCACGGTGCGCACGACCTGGTCCAGGAAGTCCTTCGACGCGTCCGAGAAGAGCAGGTGCGCCTCGTCGAAGAAGAAGACCAGCTTCGGCTTGTCGGCGTCGCCCACCTCGGGCAGGTCGTTGAACAGGTCGGCCAGCAGCCACATCAGGAACGTCGAGTACAGCTGCGGCCGGTCGGCGACGCCCGGCACCTCCAGCAGGCTGATGACCCCGCGGCCGTCCGGGGCGGTGCGCAGGAACTCGCGCGTGTCGATCTCCGGCTCGCCGAAGAAGGCGTCCGCGCCGCCGTCGGCGAACCCGATCAGCTCGCGGAGGATCACCCCGATCGTCGCCGGCGCGATGCCGCCCAGATCGGCCAGGTCGGCCTTGCCCTCGTCGCCCGCCAGCCACTGCAGCACCGCGCGCAGGTCCGCCAGGTCGGCCAGCGCCAGCCCGTGCTGCTCGGCGTAGTGGAACACCAGCGTCAGGCTCGACTCCTGGGTGTCGTTCAGGCCCAGCGCCTTCGCGAGCAGCAGCGGCCCGAAGCCGGACACGGTGGCCCGGATCGGCACGCCGGTGCCCACGCCGCCCAGGGAGAAGAACTCGACGGGGAAGGCGGCCGGCGACCAGTCCTGGCCGATCGCGGCCGTGCGGGCCGCCAGCTTCGGGTTCGCGGCGCCGGGCGAGGCGACGCCGGACAGGTCCCCCTTGATGTCGGCTGCGAAGACCGCCACGCCGTTGGCCGACAGCTGCTCGGTGAGCGCCTGCAGCGTCCGCGTCTTGCCGGTGCCGGTCGCTCCCGCGATCAGGCCGTGCCGGTTCAGCATCGCGAGCGGGATGCGCACCTGCACGTCCGGCAGGGGCTCGCCGTTCATCAGGGCGCCCAGCTGCAGCGCCGCGCCCTGGAAGCCGTAGCCGGACCGGATGCGCGCGACCTCGTCCGCGTCGAGCGGCCCCTTCGGAGCGTCGGGCGACGCCGCAGGAGCCGGCCCGCTCGGCGCCGCAGCCGCCGCGTCGGCCGCGGCCTGCGCAGCCGCCGCGGCCTCCTGCGCGCGCCGCACCGCCTCCTGCGCCTCGGTCTGCAGCCGTGCCGCCTCGGCCTGGGCCGCCGCGGCCGCCTCCTGCGCCCGGGTCACCGCGTCGTCGCTCACAGGCCGATCCTGGCACCCCTCGCCGCTCGATGCGGCACCGCGGTCAGGCGGTGGGCTCGCCCCGCGACGCCAGCAGCGTCAGCAGCCGCTCGACGGCGAACTCCGGGTCGCGGGCGCCGCCCTTGATGCGCTCGTCCGTCTCCGCGGTCATCATGATCGCCCGGCCCAGGCCCGCCGGCTGCCAGCCCTGCGCGTCGCGGCGGGCGCGGTCCACCTGCCACGGCGCCAGGCCGTGGTCGGCGGCGACCTGGCCGGAGGACCCGCGGGCGTCGAGCACCTTCGCCATCGCCCGCAGCTTCGCGGCGATCGCGGCGACGATCGGCACCGGGTCCGCGCCGGTCGACACGGCGTGCCGCAGCAGCACCAGCGCGTCGCCGCGGCGACCCGCCAGCGCGGCGTCCGCGACGGCGAAGGCGTCGGTCTCCATGCGCCCCGAGTAGTAGGTCTGCACGGTGGTCTCGCCGATGTCGCCCTCGACGTCGGCGATCAGCTGCTGGCAGGCGGACGCCAGCTCCGCCAGGTCCGCCTGGAAGGCGGACACCAGGATCCGCAGCGCTCCCGGGCTGATGCGACGGCCGGCGGACCGGAACTCCGCGGCGGCGAAGGAGGAGCGGTCCGCGTCCCGCTTCACCTCCGCGCAGGCGATCTCGATCCCGCCCCCGGTGCCCGCGCGCACCGCGTCGAGCACCTTCTTGCCCCGCTGCCCTCCGCCGTGCCGCAGGATCAGCACGGTGTCGTCGGCGGGCGACTCGAGGTAGCGCAGGACCTCCGCCTGGAACGACTCCGACAGCCGCTCCACGCCGGACACGCGGATCAGCCGCGGCTCGCCGAACAGCGAGGGGCTCGCCAGCGTCACCAGGTCTCCGGGCGCGGCGACCGCGGCGTCCAGGTCGCTGACCTCCGTGCTCGGGTCGGCGTCGACGAGCCCGTCGCGGATGCGGGTGATCGCGCGGTCCGCCAGCAGGTCCTCCGGCCCGGAGACCAGCACCACGGGCGCCGGCCGGGCGGCGGACCACTCGACCTGGGGCACGCGGGTCCTGGCCGCCTTCGGCGCTGCGGCTCTGGCGGGCATGCGTCGAACCTACTTCGCCGGGGTCCAGACGGCGGCCGTCACCGGGTGCTCGGTCCAGAGCCGCAGCCGGCCCTCCCGCCGGCCGATCAGCACCAGGCCGTCCTGGTCCGTGCGGACCGGGCGCGTGCCCGTGACGGCCAGGATCCGCAGCAGCCGGCGGGTGGGATGCCCGTAGTCGTTGTCCTCGCCGACCGACACGACGCCCAGCGCCGCCCGCGCGGCGGCGTACAGCGCAGGGCTCTGATCCGCCGACCCGTGGTGCGCCACCTTCACCACGTCCACCCGCGGCAGCGGCCCGGCGGCGAGCAGCGTGTCCTGCGCCTGCTCCCCCAGGTCGCCGGTCATCAGCACGGACGGCCCGGGCCCGGTCACGTGCAGGGCGATGCTGGCCGCGTTGCCCGGCTCGACGTCGCCGAGCGGCAGGGGCGGCCACAGCACGTCCAGCCGCATCGGGCCGAGCGACGCGGCGTCGCCGCGGTGCACCTGCACGACGCGGGCACCGGCCCTCGCCAGCGACCCGCGCAGCCGCCTGGCCGGCGCACCGTCCACCGGGCCGACGAGGGCCGTGCCGACCCGGTCCGCGACGGCCTGCGCCGCACCGACGTGGTCCGCGTCCCAGTGGGTGAGCACCAGCAGGTCGATGCGCCGCACGCCCAGGCGGTCGAGGCACGCCAGCAGCGGGCCCGGCTCCCGACCGGTGTCGACCAGGGCGAAGCGGCCTCCTGCCTGCAGCACCAGCCCGTCGCCCTGGCCGACGTCGCAGGCGGCGAGGGTCCAGTCGCGCGGCGTCCCGGCGGAGCGCCCGACGACCCCGCCGAGCGCGGCGCCCGCGATCGCGAGGGCCGCGACGACCGCGACCGCACCGGCCGCGATGCGGACGCCACGGGCGGACCGGCGCCGGAGCGCGAGCAGGCCGCACGCGACGAGCAGCGCGGCGAGCACGGCGCCGCCCAGCCCCGGCGCCCAGGGAACCTGCGGCAGGGCGCCGACGGCGCGCGCGACCAGGCCGATCCACGAGGCCGGGAGCCACGCGAGCAGCGCCAGCCCGCCGGCCAGCGCGGGCACGACCGGCGCGGTGAGGCAGGCGATCAGCCCCAGCACCGTGACCACGGGCACCGCGGGCTCGGCGAGCAGGTTCGCCAGCACGCCGAACACGGGGATCCCCGGCTGCAGCAGCACCAGCACGGGCTGACAGGCGGCCTGCGCCGCGATCGGCACGGCCAGCAGCAGCGCGAGCCGGGGCGGCAGGCGGCGCGCCAAGCGGTCGGCCAGGGGTGCGGCGAGCAGCAGCAGGCCGGCCGTGGCCGCCACGCTCAGCACGAAGCCGGCGCTCCACGCGATCCAGGGGTCGAGCAGCAGCAGCAGGAGCACCGTCACCGACAGCGCCGGCACCCCCGCGGTCCTGCGGCCCGCGAGCACGCACGCCAGGCCCACGGCGGCCATGACCGAGGCGCGGACCACGGACGGCTGTGGCGTGACCAGCACGACGAAGCCGGCCAGCGCAGCGCCCGCCAGTACCGTCCGCGGGGCCCGAGGCACGCGGAGCCGGGCGGCGACGCCGAGGACCGCGAGGACCACGACGGCGCAGTTCGCGCCGGAGACCGCGGTGAGGTGGGTCAAGGAGGCGTCGCGCATCGCCTGCTGCAGGTCGGGCCCGACGCGGGAGGTGTCGCCCGTCGCCAGGCCGGGCAGCAGCGCGCCGCCGTCCCCGGGCAGGAAGGCGGACACCTGCAGGAACCGCTGCCGCAGCACCTGCGCCGCGCGCTCCGGCGGCGAGGCGTCGTGCAGCGGCCGCAGGCGGCCGCGCACGGTGCCGATCCACGCGGCCTGATCGGTCGCGGGGGCACGGCGCAGCACGACGACGCCGGTCATCACCTGGCCGGGGTCGTGGTCCGCCCCCTCGGCGAAGAGCACCGCGGGCGTGGACAGCGGAACCCGGTCGGCACCCTCGCCGACGGCCACGAGGGTCGCGCGGACCACGGAGCCGCCCCGCAGCCCGCCCGCCGGGCCGTTGCCCGTCGTCGCGGCGACCGACGCGACGCGGGCCTCGACGACGACCGGGCGGCCGACCGGCAGCGCGTCCGGGAAGCGGGAGGCCGACGCCAGCTGCACCGCGACCGCGACCAGCCCGGTGATCAGCAGCCCCGCGGCCAGCAGCTGCCGCGGACGGGTGCGGGTCCGCCGCGCGGCGAGCACCGCGGACAGCGCGCCCGCCGCGGCGACGACCGCCACCGCCGGCGCGGCCCCGGGAACCGCGGTCACCAGCAGCGACGCGGCCCACCCGCCGACTGCGGGCAGCAGCAGCCCGGTGCGGACCAGCCGCTCGCTCACAGCGTCACGGCGTCGCGCAGCCCCGCCAGGATCTTCGGGCCGATGCCGCCGACCTCTCCCAGCTGGTCGACGCTGCGGAACGGGCCGTGCTCCGTGCGGTGCGCGACGATGCGCGCCGCGAGCGCCGGCCCGATGCGCGGCAGCGACTCCAGCTGCTCCGCCGTCGCCGAGTTGATCGACACCCGCGTGCCGGAGGCGCCGGTCGCCGCGGCCGACGCGGAGGAAGGCGCTGCGCCCCGCGCCGGCACGACGACCTGCTGCCCGTCGACCACGGGCGCCGCCAGGTTCACGGCGCCCTGGTCCGCCGTCCCCGCCGGCCCGCCCGCCGCGGCGACCGCGTCGACGACGCGGGCACCCGGTGGCAGCGCGACCAGCCCCGGGCGCCGCACCGCGCCGCTGACGTGCACGAGCAGCGGGGTGGGCGACGCCGACGGCGCGCGCTGCACGGCGACGGCGGGCACCGACGACTCCGAGCCGCCGGCGCCGAACCCTGCGACCACCACCGCACCGGCGAGCACCAGCGCGCCGACCGCGACCGCGACGACGGCGGCCGCCCGTCCCCGCGGCCGGGCCGCGAACCGATCGAGCAGCGCATCCACGCCGCCGACGCTAGGGAGACGGCCGGCCCTCACCCCGCCGCGGGCGGCCCGATCGTCGAACGGGTGCCGCCCGCGGCTGGGGAGGAGCGGATCACTCCGTGGCGATGCTGACGACCCGCGGGGCTCGCACCACCACGCGGGCGATGCGACGCGTGCCGAGGGAGCGCTTCACGACGTCGGAGGAGGTCGCCAGGCGCTCCAGCTCCTCCGCGGTGATCTTCGGCGAGACCTCGAGCCGGTCGCGCACCTTGCCGTCCACCTGCACGACGGCGGTCACCGAGTCCTCGACGAGCAGCATGGGGTCGGGCTTGCGCCAGCCGTGCAGCGCCACCGACGGCACGTAGCCGAGCCGCTCCCACATCTCCTCGGCCGTGTAGGGCGCGAACAGGCTGAGCGCCAGCGCGATGGTCTCAACGGCCTCGCGCACCGCCCCGTCCGCCGGGCCCGCCTGGCCGTCGATCGCCTTGCGGGTGGCGTTCGCCAGCTCCATCAGGCGGGCGATCATGACGTTGAACTTGAACGTCTCCGCCAGCTGGGGCGCGTCGGCCAGGAACCGGTGGGTCTGACGGCGCAGGCCGGCGTCGCCCGACGCCCACACGACCTCGGGGGCGCTGGTCACCTCGGTGGCCATGCGCAGCACGCGGTTCAGGAACTTCACCTGACCGCCGGGGCGCACGTCCTCCCAGTCGATCGTGTCCTCGGGCGGGCCGGCGAACGCCATCGTGAGGCGGATGGCGTCGACCCCGAAGCGGTTCAGCTCGTCGGAGAGGCTGACGCCGCCCTTGCTCTTCGACATCTTCGCGCCGCCGGACAGCACCATCCCCTGGTTCAGCAGGGCGTTGAAGGGCTCCGTGAAGTGCACGAGGCCCAGGTCGAACAGCACCTTCGTGATGAAGCGCGCGTACAGCAGGTGCAGGATCGCGTGCTCGACGCCGCCGACGTACTGGTCGACGGGGGCCCACTTGTCGGCCTCGGCGGGGTCGAAGGCCTTGCCGTCGTCGTTCGGCGACAGGAACCGCAGGAAGTACCAGGAACTGTCGACGAACGTGTCCATGGTGTCGGCGTCCCGCTTCGCGGGGGTGCCGTCGACGGGGTTCGGGACGTTCACCCAGTCGGTCGCCGCGCCGAGCGGCGAGGTGCCCTTGGGCTTCAGGTCCAGGCCCCCGCTGTCGGGCAGGCGCACCGGCAGCTGGTCCTCCGGCACCGGGATCTCGGCCCCGTCCGCGCCGTGGATGATCGGGATGGGCGTGCCCCAGAACCGCTGGCGGCTGATCAGCCAGTCGCGCAGGCGGTAGCTCTTCGCCGCCCGGCCGGTGCCGGCGGCCTCCAGGTCCTTGATCATCCGCGCGATCGCGTTGGTCTTGGACATGCCGTTCAGCGACCCGGAGTTGACCATGCGGCCCTCGCCGGTCAGCGCGACGCCGGTGACCGCCGGGTCGACCGACTCGAGCTCGGGCAGCTCGTCGCCCGGCCGGATCACCGGGATCACGCCGGTCACGGGCTGGAACACGTCGACGACCGTCTTCACCGGCAGGTCGAACGCCCGCGCGAAGTCGAGGTCGCGCTGGTCGTGCGCGGGCACCGCCATGATCGCGCCCGTGCCGTAGTCGGACAGCACGTAGTCGGCGGACCAGATCGGCAGCCGGTCGCCGGTCACCGGGTTGATCGCGAAGCGGCCGAGCGGCACGCCGGTCTTCACCCGGTCGGCCGACTGCCGCTCGACCTCGGTGGTGGCCTGGACGCGCGCCAGGTACGCGGCGAACGGCTCCGCGATCTCGGCCGGCTGCCCCGCGATCAGCTCGGCGGCCAGGTCGGAGTCGGGTGCCACGACCATGTAGGTCGCGCCGTGCAGCGTGTCCGGACGCGTCGTGAAGACGGTCACGGGCTCGTCGCGGCCCTCGACGCGGAAGTCGACCTCGGCGCCGTTGCTGCGCCCGATCCAGTTCTTCTGCATCGCGATGACCTTGG
>JAKONM010000204.1 GCA_022701925.1 Microbacteriaceae bacterium | reverse complement strand
CTCCGCCGCCAGTCCGCTGGCGTGCAGCACCGTGGCCGTCCCGTCCGGGTCCAGCCGCACGACGAGGTCCGCGGAGGCGCCTCCGGCGTCCTCCAGCACGGTCACGCCCTCCCCCGCGCCGCCGCCGCGCAGCCGGCCGACGGAGACGGCGCGGTCGAAGGCGCGCGTCAGCGGGGCGGGCCCGACCGCGGCCACGGTCGCCGCGGCCGGCAGCGTCACGGGCGCACCGGGCACCAGCGCACCCGCGGCCAGCAGGGCGCGATCCCGGTCGTCGGCCGGCGCACCCCCGACGAGCGGCGCGCAGGGCACGTCGCCCGTGCCGAGGCACAGCAGCTCCGACGGCGGGCGCCCGGCCCAGTCGGCAGGGTCGACCGCGAGGGCAGCGGGCACGGGCGTGCGCCGGTGCGCGTCGGCCGCGGCGGCGCTGCGGCGCACCGCCAGCTCGCGCTCGAGCGCCCGCAGGTCCTCGTCGCGTCGCTCCCGGTCGCGCCGCAGCCGACGGCGCAGCTGCAGGCGCCCGTCGAGCACCGCGGCGACCGCCAGCACCGGGCTGAAGACGGCGATCAGCAGCACGGTCGGGGTGCGCAGCACGGCGAACAGCACGGCCGCCAGGGCGACCGGCGCCACGACGCCGATCAGCGGGAACGGCGGCGGGTCGGGCGGCTGGGGCCGAGCGGGCAGCACGAGGCGGTCGGTCACGGCGGGATGGTGCCGCGTCGCGGGAGGGTCGCACCGGCGAGGCCCGCCGTACCGCGCTCCGGTGCCGCTGATCCCCCTGGGGAGGAGCGGATCAGCCCTGCTCGACCTCGATGACGTCCACGACGACCACGGTCACGTTGTCCCGACCGCCCGCCTGCAGCGCCGCGTGCACCAGCGCCTGCGCGGTCGCGTCCGCCGGGGAGCCGGCGCCGACGAGCGACTGGATCCGCTCCTCGTCCAGCTCCTTGCACAGGCCGTCGGAGCAGGCGAGCAGCCGCAGCCCGGGCTCCACCGGCATCATCCAGTAGTCCGGCATCGGCGGCTCGTTGAAGCCGATCGCCCGGGTGATCACGTTGCTGTCGGGGTGCGTCTCGGCCTGGCGCTTGGTGATGGCGCCGGCGTCGACCAGCTCCTGCACCACCGAGTGGTCCACGGTGACCTGCTCGAACTCGCCCTCGAGCCAGCGGTACACCCGCGAGTCGCCGACGTTGAAGACGGCGAAGTACGGGTCCTCCCCGGACACCGTCAGCGCCATGCCGGTCACGGTGGTGCCCGCGCCGGTCAGCGACGTGCCCTCCAGGTGCCCGATGTCGTGCGAGGCCTGCGCGAGGGCCAGCCCGATGGCGGCGGGGGTGACGAACCCGTCGTGCGACACCCCGCTGAGCCGGGTAACGACCGCGTGGCTGGCCAGGTCGCCCGCGGCGTGGCCGCCCATGCCGTCGGCGACGGCGAAGATCGGCGGCGTCGCCAGCAGGCTGTCCTCGTTCACCTGGCGCCGATGGCCGATGTCGGTGGCGACGCCCCACGACAGGACGACCGCGCCGTTCCCCGACGGCAGCGGCAGGCGCCGCGGCCCGCTGCTGGCCCCGATCTCAGTCACCGGCGGTCTGCTCCTTCGCAGGGTGAGGACCGTGGATGCACTGGTCAGTGGAAGGCGAGGATCTCGATGACGTTGCCGTCGCCGATGTCGATGAGCGTACCGGGAACGACCTGCAGCGACTCACCCGAGTCGAGGCGCCGCACGCCGCTGCCGGGCTGCCGCACCACGGTGCCGTTGGTGGACTCGAGGTCCGTGAGCACCAGGCCGCGGTCGGTCGGCCGCAGCTCGATGTGGGTCGCGGACACCTCGCGGCTGGGGCTCTCGACCCGCACGAGCCGCGGCAGCATCGGGCCGGTGACGCGCGGCGACCGGGGCTGGCGCCCCACGTAGACCGGGGCGTCGACCCGCTCGGGGTCGCGATCGCCCAGCCGGAACGCGGCGGCGACGGCGGTCTCCGGGGTCGGGGCGGTGGCGGGCGGCTCGCCGCGGTGGCGGCGGAGGGAGGCGGCGCGCCGACCCAGGTCGCCCAGCACGTTCGTGTCCTGGGGGTCGAGCGTCGCGAGCGGCGGGGGCGCCTGCACCGGGGTCGGCGCCGACCGCGGCCCGCTCGTCACGTCGGCCGACCAGCCCAGCCAGGGGCCGAAGACGACGCCGCCGTCGAGCGGCAGGTCGGCGCGCGCCGGTCGGAGGTCGCCGGGCGACCGCTGCAGCGGACCCAGGGCGAAGCGTTCCACGTCGGCCATCTCGGCGACGTACCAGGGCTCGTTGCCGCGGGCGTCGATGCGGCGGGCGCGTCCCGCGACGGAGACGTCCGCGCATCCCGTGCCCCGCACCACGAAGGTCGTGATCCGGTCCGGTGCGGCGATCGCGAAGCTGTCGACCGCGGCGACGCCGCGCGTCGGCACCGCGCCCACCAGCGCGTCGAGGCCCAGGGCGGGATCGGCGGCGATGCGCCACAGCGTGCTCATCGTCGACACCGAGGTCGCCGGTCCGAACGCGCCGAGGAACCGCTCCGTGACCAGCAGCCGCCAGTCGGCCCCGGCTTCGACCGGGTCCGGGGAGTAGAAGGCACCGGCCATCGACGAAGTCCATCCCCCTGATCGACGACCGGATCCAGCAGCCGTGCGCCCGGGACCCGGGCGACGAGCGCCTTCAGGCCCCGATGAAGGACATGACGTGCTTGACGCGAGTGTAGTCGTCGAAGCCGTACTGCGAGAGGTCCTTGCCGTAGCCGGAGTGCTTGAAGCCGCCGTGCGGCATCTCGGCGACGAGCGGGATGTGGGTGTTGATCCAGACGCAGCCGAAGTCCAGCGCCCGGCTCACCCGCATGGCCGTGCCGTGGTCACGGGTCCACACGGAGGAGGAGAGGCCGTACTGGACGTCGTTCGCCCACGCGATCGCCTGCGCCTCGTCGGTGAACCGCTGCACGGTCTGCACGGGGCCGAAGATCTCCTGCTGCACCGCCTCGTCGTCCTGCCGCAGGTTCGACACGATCGTGGCGTCCCAGAAGTAGCCGGTCGACCCGTGGCGCGCGCCGCCCAGCTCGATGCGGGCGTGGTCGGGCAGCCGGTCGACGAAGGACGACACCCGGGCCAGCTGGTCGGCGTTGTTCACCGGGCCGTAGAGCACGTCCTCGTCCGGCGCGCCGGTGGTGGCGTGGGCGCGCGCGTACTCCGCGAGCGCCGCGACGAACTCGTCGTGGATCCCCTGCTGGACCAGCAGCCGGGTGGCGGCCGTGCAGTCCTGGCCGGCGTTGAAGTAGCCGGCGGTGACGATGCCCTCGACCGCGCGCTCGACGTCCGCGTCGTCGAACACGATGACCGGCGCCTTGCCGCCCAGCTCCAGGTGCACCCGCTTCAGGTCCTTGGACGCGGCCTCGGCGACGGCCATGCCGGCGCGCACGGACCCGGTGATCGAGACCATCGCGGGCGTCGGGTGGTCGACCATCGCGGCCCCGGTCGCCCGCCCGCCCGTGATGACGTTCAGCACGCCCGGCGGCAGGAACTCCGCCGCGACCTCGGCCAGCAGCAGGGTCGACGACGGCGTGGTCTCGCTGGGCTTCAGCACCACGGCGTTGCCGGCGGCGATCGCCGGCGCGAACTTCCAGGTCGCCATGTTCAGCGGGTAGTTCCACGGCGTCACCTGGCCGATGACGCCGATCGGCTCGCGACGGATGAAGGAGGTGTGGTCGGCCAGGTACTCGGCGGCCCCTCGGCCCTCCAGGTTGCGCGCGGCGCCCGCGAAGAAGCGGATCTGGTCGACGGACACCAGGATCTCGTCCTCCACCAGGCTGCCGAGCGGCTTGCCGGTGTCCTTCGACTCGAGCGCGGCGAACTCGTCGGCGCGCGCCTCCATGGCGTCCGCGATGCGGAACAGCGCCAGCTGCCGCTCGGAGGGCGTCGCGTCGCGCCAGCCGGGGAAGGCCGCCTTCGCCGCCGCGAACGCCGCGTCGACCTGCTCGGGCGTCGAGTCGACCGACGTGCCGTAGACCTGCTCGGTCACCGGGGAGACGAGGTCGATGCCGCCCGCGCCCGCGTCCTTCGTCTCGCCGCCGATGAAGTTGCCCAGAGCCGCCGTCGCCATGCGAGGAACCTACTCCCCGGTGCGGACCGGCCTCCGTCGACGGAATCCGCGGTCGGACGACCCGCGGACCGGGCAGACCGGATGCGGAGTCCGTCCGTCGCTGCCAGACTCGGCGGTCGTGACGGTCTCGGCGCGCACCCCGCCCCCCGCGCTGGACGACGTGTCGAAGGCGATCATCGCCCTGCTGCAGCAGGACGGGCGCCGCTCCTACGCCGACATCGGCAAGCAGGTGGGCCTGTCCGAGGCCGCGGTGCGGCAGCGGGTGCAGCGCCTGACGGAGTCGGGCGTGATGCAGATCGTGGCGGTGACGGATCCGCTGCAGCTCGGGTTCCGTCGGCAGGCGATGATCGGCGTGCGGGTCGCGGGCGACGTGCGGCCGGTCGCCGACGCGCTGGCCGGGATCGACGCGGTCGACTACGTCGTGATGACCGCGGGCGCGCACGACCTGCTGGCGGAGGTCGTCTGCGAGGACGACGAGGCGCTGATCGAGCTGCTGCACGGGCGCATCCGGACCCTGCCCGGCGTCACCTCCACCGAGACCTACGTCTACCTGGGACTGCGCAAGCAGGCGTACCAGTGGGGCGTCCGATGAGGCCCTCGACGGGGCGCGGCGCGGGTGCGCCGGGAAGGAGACGGGCATGACCGTCACCGAGCAGCTGGTCCCCGACCCCGCGCCGCAGCTGGACGCGGGGCTCCAGAAGAAGGCCAACGACCACCTCTGGATGCACTTCACGCGGCAGAGCGCGCTGGAGGCGAACGGCGTGCCCGTCATCGTCAAGGGCGAGGGCCACCACATCTGGGACGCCGGCGGAGCCAAGTACTTCGACGCGCTGTCCGGCCTCTTCGTCGTGAACGCGGGCCACGGCCGTCGGCGGCTGGCGCAGGCGGCCGCGAAGCAGGCCGAGCAGCTGGCCTTCTTCCCGCTGTGGTCCTACGCGCACCCCGCCGCCATCGAGCTGGCCGACCGCCTCGCCGCCGAGGCGCCGGGCGACCTGGACCACGTCTTCTTCGCGACCGGCGGCGGCGAGGCGGTCG
>JAKONM010000198.1 GCA_022701925.1 Microbacteriaceae bacterium | reverse complement strand
TCTGGGTGACGACGTTCGGGCTGACCTGGATGACGGTCACGGGCACGAGCTTGTTGCTCTCGCCCCAGACCTGGGTCATGCCGAGCTTGGTGCCGAGCAGACCGGAGAACGTGCGGGTCGCAGTCATGTTCCTCAGCCTCCCTAGAGCTTGATCTCGATGTTGACGTCGGCGGGCAGGTCGAGCCGCATGAGCGAGTCGACGGCCTTCGGCGTCGGGTCGATGATGTCGATCAGCCGCTTGTGCGTGCGCATCTCGAAGTGCTCGCGGCTGTCCTTGTACTTGTGCGGAGAGCGGATGACCGCGATCACGTTCTTCTCCGTGGGCAGCGGCACGGGGCCGACGACCTGGGCGCCCGCCCGGGTGACCGTGTCGACGATCTTCCGCGCCGAGCTGTCCAGCCCCGCGTGGTCGTACGACTTCAGTCGGATGCGGATCTTCTGTCCCGCCATGGATTCCTCTTTCCTTGCGCGCTCGCCGCGCGCGAGCAAGTGGGTGGCTTCCGGCCGACTCGCACGGCGTCCGGTCCGACCGGGCGCAGCGCGATCCGCACCGCTGTTCTGCTGTGGGTGCCGGTCGCCCGCTTCGAGGGCGTGCCGGACGCGCATCGAGCGGATCGGGTCCGCTGCACGTCCGCACCCGCCCTGCCGGTCGCTGGGACCGGGCACGTGAGGCGCCGAACCGTTCTGCTGCCCGCGGCCCGACCGGGTGGTCGTGCACTGCCTGACAGTGATCCGGGCGGGGCGCGCATCGCACGTCCCCCGGAATGTGGAACCTGGACATCCTGCCACGCCCACGGGGGCCCTGCAACCCGGGCGTGTCGCGCGGCGCGCCACGAACCGTCGCGTCGGGTGGAACGGCGGCTGCGAGCGCGGTTCCAGGCACGGACGGTAGGCAGGCGGCATGGGTGCGGAGGAGCCGGAGTCGGTGGTGCGGCGGCTGCGCGAGGCGCACCGGCGGGGGCTGGCGAGGCCGCTGGAGTGGCGGCTGGCGCAGCTGGACGGGCTCGCCCAGCTGCTGCTCGAGCAGCGCCCGGCCCTGTCCGCCGCGCTGCGGCAGGACCTCGGGAAGTCCGCGGACGAGTCGCTGGTGACCGAGATCGGCCTGCTGCAGCGCGAGGTCGCCCACGTGTCGGGGCGGCTGGCGCGCTGGCTCCGCCCGCAGCGCGCCGCCGTGCCGCTGCCGGTGCAGCCGGGTCGCGCCTCCACCGTGCTCGAGCCCCTGGGCGTCGCACTGATCATCGCTCCGTGGAACTACCCGCTGCTGCTGGCCCTCTCCCCCCTGATCGGCGCTCTGGCGGCCGGGGACGCCGCGGTGGTGAAGCCGAGCGAGCTGGCGCCCGCCACGGCTGGGGCGCTCTCGGAGCTGCTGCCCCGCTACGTGGACGCCCGCGCCGTGGCCGTCGTCGAGGGCGACGCCGCGACGACGACCGAGCTGCTCGAGCAGCGCTTCGACGTGATCTTCTACACGGGCGGCGGGCGCGTGGGCCGCATCGTGATGGCCGCGGCGGCCCGGCACCTGACCCCCGTCGTGCTCGAGCTGGGGGGCAAGTGCCCCGTCTACGTCGACCCGTCCGCGGACCTCGAGGTCGCCGCGGACCGGATCGCCTGGGGCAAGTTCATGAACGCCGGGCAGACCTGCGTGGCGCCCGACCACGTGCTGGCCGACGATGCCACCGCCGCCCGGCTGGTGCCGCTGCTCGAGCGGGCGGCCCGCCGCATGTACGGGGGCGACCCCCTGCGCAACGACGCCTACTGCCGCATCGTCAGCGAGCAGCACTTCGACCGGCTGGTGCCGCTGCTCGAGGACGGCGAGGTGGCGTTCGGCGGCAGGGCGGACCGTCCGTCGCTGCGCATCGAGCCGACCGTGCTGACCGGGGTCGCCGACGGGTCCGCGGTCATGCAGCAGGAGGTCTTCGGCCCGATCCTCCCGGTGGTGCGGGTGACAGACGAGGAGGACGCCATCGAGCGCGTCGCCGGCGGCGACAAGCCGTTGTCGCTCACGGTCTTCTCGAAGCCGTCGTCGAGGGCGGCGTGGACGACCCGCACCAGCTCCGGCTCGATCGCCTTCGGCGTGCCCGTGCTGCACCTGGCGGTGCCCGACCTGCCCTTCGGCGGCGTCGGCGAGTCCGGCACCGGGTCCTACCACGGGCGCCGCAGCCTCGTCGCCTTCAGCCACGAGAAGGCCGTGCTCGTGAAGCCGTCGCGCCCGGACACGGTGCAGCTGCTCTCGCCGCCCTTCGGCAGGGTGAAGCGCCGCGTGCTCGCGCGCTTCACCGGCTGACGGGTCGGCTCAGACGGCCGCGACCGCCTCGTCCTCGGGCTCGAGCGCGCCCAGCTCCTCCGCCGCCGCCTCGAGCTCGATCCCGTCGGCCTCCGCCGGCGTCCCGCCCGGCTGCGAGATCGGCTCCTCCGGCGGCTCGAACAGCAGCGACCGCACCTCCGCCTCGGCCGATGCGGCCCGGCCGGGGTCCACCGTCTCGCCCGCGCGGTAGCGGTCGACCACCCGCGGGTCCACGTAGCTGGCCTTGGCGACCGTCGGGGTGTTGGAGAGGTCGGCGGCCGCGTCGCGCATGGCCTGCGCGATCGCCTGCTTCTGCTTGCCCTTCTTCTGCTCGGGGCCGTGCTTCGCGAGGCTCACCGCGGCGCTCACCGTGCCGCGCAGGGTGCGGAAGTCCTTCGCGGAGAACTTGCCGTGCAGCCGCTTGCGCACGTACTTGTTCACGTCGGAGGGCGAGATCGTGCGCCACTCCCCCTGCTCCTGGTACGCGAGCAGCCGATCGCCGGGCGCGCGCTGCTGCAGCTCGCGCAGGAGCGCCGCCAGATCGGCGTCGCGCATCGTCGAGTCCCACACCTTGTGGCTCTTCGCGGGGAAGCGCAGCCGCACCGAGTCGCCGTCGACCTCGGCGTGCTCGCAGTGCAGGGTCGTGAGGCCGTAGCTGCCGTTCTGCTCCTCGTAGGTGGAGGAGCCGATGCGCAGGCCGCCCAGGTCGAGCATGCGGAAGGCGCCCGCCAGGACCCGGCGGCGGGTCAGGCCCTCCTCCCGGAGGTGCTTGCGCACGGTGCCCCGGGCGCCCGGCAGCGACTCCGCCAGCAGCAGCATCCGCGCGAACTTGCGCTCGTCGTTCCGCTCGCGCCAGGTCGGGTGGTAGATGTACTGCTTCCGGCTGGCGGCGTCGTAGCCGACCGCCTGGATGTGGCCGTTGTCGTAGGGCGCGATCCAGACGTCCGTCCAGGCCGGCGGGATGCCCAGCGCCTCGAAGCGCTTGCGCAGGGCGCGGTCGGTGACGGTGGAGCCGTCCGGCGCCTTGAAGCTGAACCCCTTGCCGCTGCGGACCCGGTGGTAGCCCTTGCCCAGCGGGTTGCTCTTGCGGAGGCGGGGTCTCGTCTCCTTCGGCGCGTCGGTCACCAGCGGAGCCTAGGAAGGACCCGCTGAGCGGCGGGCTCCGCACAGCCGCTGGACGGCAACTGCTCAGGAAGCGAGGGGCGCCGGCCCGGCCGCCTCAGGTCGCCAGGTCGTGCGAGTCCGCCGCCGCCCAGCCGGCCTCGCGCAGCGCGGCGCGCGCCTCACGCCTCGCCGAGTAGTCGGTGCGGACGCCCCGGATGTCCCGGTAGTTCTGGTGGCCCGGGCCCGCCCACAGGATCGCGTCCCCGGGCTCCGCCATCGAGACCGCCAGGCGGATCGCACGCTCCGGAGAGCCCTCCTCGTGCACCGGGTGCTGCGGAGCCGCCTCCCGGGCCGCGGCCACCAGCGTCGCCCGGATGCTCGCCGGGTCCTCGAACCGCGGGTGGTGGTCCGTGACGATCAGCACGTCCCCGCCCTCCACGGCCGCCCGGGACATGTCCGCCCGCTTGGTGGTGTCGCGGTCGCCGTCGGCGCCGAAGAGCATGATCACCTTGCCCGGGGTCACCGCCCGCACCGCGGCCAGGGTCTCCTGGAAGGCGTGCGGCGAGTGGCCGAAGTCCACGTAGACGGCGGGGGCACCCGGCCCGGACACCAGCTCGGTGCGGCCCGGCAGGGTCACCGCCATGCCCTGCGGCCCCTCCACGGCCTCGCGCACGCGCTGCAGGTCGAAGCCGGCCTCCACGAGCATCAGCAGGGCCAGACCGGCGTTGGCGGCCATGTGGGCGCCGAGCACCGGGATGCGGGTCGCGATGGCGCCCTGCGCGCCCTCGAGCACGAACGCGGTGTGGGCCTGCGTCTCCTCGGTGACCGTGACCGTCCAGTCGGCCGCCGGTCCCCCGGCCTGCACCACCGTGACCACGGGCACCCCGGCGTCCTCGACCACGCGGGCGCCCCAGGGGGTGTCGAGGGAGACGACGGCCCGCACGGCGCGGTCCGGCTGGAACAGCACCGCCTTCGCCCGGTAGTACTCCTCCATGTCGGCGTAGTCGTCGAGGTGGTCGTGGCTGAGGTTCGTGAAGCCCGCCACGTCGAACCGCACGCCGTCCAGCCGGTGACGGCTGAGCCCCTGCGCGCTGACCTCGATCGCGGCGGCCTCGACACCCGCCTCGCGCATCCGCGCGATCAGCGCGTGCAGCTCGGTCGCCTCGGGCGTGGTGAGGCCCGCGACCCGCCGCTCGTCGCCCACGCGCCGCTCGGCGGTGGAGCTGAGCCCGCCCGACACCCCGAGCAGGTCGAAGAGGCCGGCGAGGAAGTGCACCGTGGAGGTCTTGCCGTTCGTGCCGGTGACCCCGAGCAGCAGCGGGTGCTCGGCCCGCGTGCCGTAGACCGCGGCGGCCAGCTCGCCGAGCAGCGCCCGCGGCTCCGGCGTGATCAGCACCGGCACGCCGGTGGCCGCTGCCTGCTCGCGGCCGGCCGGGTCGGTGAGCACGGCAGCGGCGCCGGCGTCCACCGCCTGCTGCGCGTACTCGGCGCCGTGGCTGCGCAGGCCCTGCAGGGCGATGAAGAGGTGGCCCGGACGCACCGCGCCTGAGCCGAGGCTGATGCCCGAGACCGCCGCGTCGCCGGGATCGCCGGCCAGGTCGAATCGGGCTGCGAGATCGGCGAGCGCGGTCGGCGCCGTCGAGTCGGGGACGAAGGGGTTCGGTGTCGGCGCTGCCATGTCACGACCAGCGTAGGCAACGGCGGGGCCGCCGCGACGAGCCGGGCCGTCGCCCTCCCGGGAACGACGGACGGGGCCGGGCCCGAAGGCCCGACCCCGTCCGGTCAGCGGTGAGGCTCAGCTCACTTGATGATCTTCGTCACCGTGCCGGCGCCGACGGTGCGGCCGCCCTCGCGGATGGCGAAGCGCAGGCCCTCCTCCATGGCGATGGGCTGGATCAGCTCGACGACCATCTCGGTGGTGTCACCGGGCATGACCATCTCGGTGCCCTCGGGCAGCGAGATGACGCCGGTGACGTCCGTGGTGCGGAAGTAGAACTGCGGACGGTAGTTCGCGTAGAACGGGTTGTGACGACCGCCCTCGTCCTTCGACAGGATGTACGCGTTCGCCTCGAACTGGGTGTGCGGCGTGACCGAACCCGGCTTGACGACGACCTGGCCGCGCTCGACCTCCTCGCGCTTGGTGCCGCGCAGCAGCAGGCCGACGTTCTCGCCCGCGCGGGCCTCGTCGAGCAGCTTGCGGAACATCTCGACGCCGGTGACCGTGGTCTTGAGGCTCGTCGGCTTGATGCCCACGATCTCGACCTCGGTGTTCACCTTCAGGACGCCGCGCTCGACGCGACCGGTGATGACGGTGCCACGACCGGTGATCGTGAAGACGTCCTCGATCGGCATCAGGAACGGACGGTCGACGTCGCGCTCGGGCTCCGGCACGAACTCGTCGACCTGGTCCATCAGGTCGGCGACGGTGGCGCCCCACTTCTCGTCGCCCTCGAGCGCCTGCAGCGCCGAGACGCGGACGATCGGCGCGTTGTCGCCGTCGAACTCCTGGCTGGACAGCAGCTCGCGGACCTCGAGCTCGACGAGCTCCAGGATCTCCTCGTCGTCCACGACGTCGCTCTTGTTCAGCGCGACGACGATGTAGGGCACGCCGACCTGGCGGGCGAGCAGCACGTGCTCGCGCGTCTGCGGCATCGGGCCGTCGGTGGCGGAGACCACGAGGATCGCGCCGTCCATCTGGGCCGCACCCGTGATCATGTTCTTGATGTAGTCCGCGTGGCCCGGGGCGTCCACGTGCGCGTAGTGGCGCTTCTCGGTCTGGTACTCGACGTGCGAGATGTTGATCGTGATGCCGCGCTGGCGCTCCTCGGGAGCGTTGTCGATCTGGTCGAACGCGCTCGCCGTGTT
>JAKONM010000122.1 GCA_022701925.1 Microbacteriaceae bacterium | reverse complement strand
TCCTCGCGCAGCGGCGAGGTGGCCGGGTCGACGATGCGGGCCGAGCCCAGGTCCACCCCGAGCCGGTCGGCGCGGGCCCGGACCTCGTCCTCGCGCCCCAGCAGCACGAGGTCGGCGACGTCGAGGTGCCCGAGCTCCTCCGCGGCGCGCAGCACGCGGCTGTCCTCGCTCTCCGGCAGCACGATGGTGCGGCGGTCGGCGCGCGCCGCGGCCAGGAGGCGGGCGTTGAACATCGCCGGGGTGACCGCCTCGGTGCGGACCAGCCGGATCTGCTCGGCGAGCTCCTCGGCGTCCACCCCGGCGCTGAAGGCGCCCAGGGCCGCGGTGACCTTGCGCTGGCTCGTCGGGCGGATCGCGCCGGTGGCGCCCTCGAGGCGGTGGATGGTCGTGTACGTGTCGGTGGGCACGCTGATCATCGGCAGGCCGCTGGGCCGCAGGAGCGTCAGCTGGAGGTCGTCGGGGCGGGTGCCGTTGGTCAGCACCAGCCCGCCGGGCGTGGGCAGGTCGCGGTGGATGGTGGCACCGGCGGAGACGAGCATCAGGTCGAGGCGGTCACCGGAGGTCACCAGCAGCGTGCCCTCGCGCAGCAGCCGCAGCACCACGTCGGCGTGCGCCGAGCCCGCGAGGTACCCGCCGACCTCGCGCTCGAGCGCCGAGTCGGACCCGGTGAGCACCGTGCCGTCCAGCACCGAGGCCACCTCGCCGACGGTGAGGGCGCTCAGCAGCGGCACCTCGTCGACGGCGTAGACCGGGTGCGACGTGGCGCCGCCGGTGTGGCCGCTCTCCTGGCGCACCGCCGCCAGGACCTCCTCGCGCCGGGCCGGTTCGACGCGGTTCACCACCGTCGCCAGCTTGGTGCAGCCGCGGGCCGCGAGGGCCGACCCGGCCTCCCGGGCGGCGGCCGCCACCGACGACGCGGCCACCGGGTCCTCGGCGCCGGCCGCGGAGACCACGACGACGACGGGCGCGCCCAGGTTCACGGCCAGCAGGGCGTTTAGGTCGAGCTCGGTGGCCGGGGAGGGGCCGGTGAAGTCGGTGCCCACCACGAGCACGAAGTCGGAGCGCTCCGAGAGGCGCTCCACGCGCTCGACGATGGTGGCGACCAGGCGCCGGGGGTCCGGTCCGGCCTCGGTGGAGTCGACCAGCGCCGCCGCCTCCGACCAGGTGAGGCCCACGGCGTCGGCGTCGTCGATGTCGAGGTCGTAGCGGTGGCGCAGCAGCTCGACCAGGGGGTCGGGCTCGTCGCGGCTGCTGACGACGGGCCGGAACACCACCGGGCGGCGCACGGAGCTGGCGAGCAGGTCGAGGATCCCGAGGGCCACGACCGTCTTGCCCGCGCCCGCGCGGTCGGCGGTCACGTAGAGGCGCTGGTTCAGGCCCTGGTCCAGGGTCGGGTGGTCGGACGGCACGGGTCCACCCTGGCGGGCACGGCCCCCCGGCGCCACGCCGGAGGGCCGTGCCGTCGATCACTGCGGCGCCGCGCGCCCCGTCGCTGCCGGGGTCATCCCCGCAGGTCGAGCCAGGCGACCTGCTCGGTGGTCAGCTCGACGGCGAGGCCCGCCATCGACGAGCGCATCTCGGCGATGGAGCGGGGCCCGAAGAGCGCGAACACCGGGAAGGGCTGGGCGAGCACGTAGGCCAGGGCGACGGCGGTCGCGGGGACCCCCAGCTCGGCGCCCAGGCGCTCGGCGCGGCGCTTGCGCTCGAGGTTGTCGTCGGAGAGGTAGCAGCGCACCAGCTCCGCGTCGCCGCGCATCTCGGCGTCGGAGCGGGCGAAGAAGCCGCGGGCCTGGCTCGACCAGGGCAGCAGCGCCACCTGCCGCTCCTCCAGCCACGCGCGCGAGGCCGGGTCGGTGGCGTGCTCGCAGCCCGCCCACGGCACGTCCAGGGCGCGCGCGAGGCCGAAGTGGTTGCTCAGCACGGAGAAGGGCCGGCGGCCGTTCGCGGCGGCGTGGGCGTTCGCGGCGTCGAAGCGCTCCGGGGTCCAGTTGGAGCCGCCGTAGACGCCGATCCGGCCGGCGCGGGCGTGCTCGTCGAGGACGTCGACGAACTCCCCCACGGGCACGGACGGGTCGTCGCGGTGCATGAGGTAGACGTCGGCGCGCTCCAGGCCCTGGCGCTCGAAGGACTCCAGCAGCTGCCGGCTCAGCGACTCCGGGTCGCAGTGCGGGGTGTGGGCTCCCTTGACGATCACGGTCACGTCGTCGCGGACGCCGCGGTTCGCCAGCCACCGGCCGAAGCGGCGCTCGTAGGCGCCGTCCGCGCCGTAGACCCAGGCGGTGTCGAAGGTGGTGCCGCCGGCCTCGACAAAGGCGTCGAAGATCGCCGACGCGCTGGCGAGGTCGGGCTGGTTGTCGCAGCCCATCACCAGGCGCGAGACCGGGCGGTCCAGGCCCGGCAGCACACCGACGGGCACCTGCGCCGAGCCGGGGGCGGGCACCCGCAGCGGCTCGCCGGAGACGGTGCCCACGCGGGCGGTCTCGGCCTCGAAGGGGTAGCGCAGGCCGATGGCGGCGCGCCAGCGGTCCAGGACGGCCAGGGTGCCCAGGGAGTCGGCGTGGGTCTGCTCCGGGGCCTGGGCGCGGCTGCTCGCGCCGTCGCCGCCCCCGCCGTCGCCGCCCCCCGCGGCGAGCCGGGCGGCGGCGTCGGCCAGGGCCTGCGCCTCCAGGGCGAACGCCTGCTGCTCGGGGGCGGCGCCGTCCCAGGTCTCGACCAGCTCGGGCTCCCCGGCGCGGCGCAGCACCAGCCGCGGCGCGGCCTGGACCGTCCACGGGTCGTGCAGCTCCAGCACGCCCTCGGCCCCGCGCACGACGACGGTCTGGGGGTCGTCGACGCGGATCCCGCAGCGGACGGTGGCCAGCAGGCC
>JAKONM010000162.1 GCA_022701925.1 Microbacteriaceae bacterium | reverse complement strand
CGACTCGATCGGCAGCGCGCGCTCCTCGAGCAGCCGCCGCATCACCGCGCCCACCTGCCCCGTCGCGCCGACGACGCCGACGCGCAGGCCGCCGCCCGTGCGGGTCTCCTGCAGGCTCATCGCCCGGTCCCTCCGTACACCACGGCCTCCTCGTCGCCGTCGAGCCCGAAGGCCGCGTGCACGGCGAGCGTCGCCGCGCGCACGGTGTCCGCGCGGGTGACGACCGAGATCCGGATCTCGCTGGTCGAGATCATCTCGATGTTGATGTCCGCCTCCGCCAGCGCGCGGAACAGGCGCGCCGACACGCCGACGTTGGTGCGCATGCCCGCGCCGACCAGCGCCAGCTTGCCGATCTGGTCGTCGTGCTGCAGCGTCAGGAACCCCAGGCTCTGCTGCTCCGCGGCGAGCGCCGCCAGCACGGACTCGGCGGAGGCCTTCGGCAGCGTGAAGGAGATGTCGGTCAGCCCGGTGGCCGCGGCCGACACGTTCTGCACGATCATGTCGATGTTCGCGCCGGTGCGGGCGACCGCCGTGAACAGCTCGGCGGCCTTGCCCGGCTCGTCGCGGATGCCGACGACCGTGATCTTGGCCTCCGACAGGTCGGTCGCGACGCCCGCGATGACCGGTTCTTCCACGGGTGATCCGTTCTCGTCGAGGCCGGGACCGGCCGGGTTGTAGACGATCGTCCCCTGCTTCTGGCTGAAGCTCGATCGCACGTGCAGGGTCACGCCGTGCCGGCGCGCGTACTCGACGCTGCGGATGTGCAGCACCTTCGCCCCCGCGGCCGCCAGCTCGAGCATCTCCTCGCTGGTGACCCGCGGCACCCAGCGGGCGCGCGGCACGATGCGCGGGTCGGCGGTGAAGATGCCGTCCACGTCGGTGTAGATCTCGCACACGTCGGCGTGCAGGGCCGCGGCCAGCGCCACCGCCGTGGTGTCGGAGCCGCCCCGGCCCAGGGTCGTGATGTCGCCGGTGCCCCGGTTGAAGCCCTGGAAGCCCGCGACGATGGCGATCGCGCCCTCGTCGAGCGCCGACCGCACGCGCCCCGGCGTCACGTCCACGATGCGGGCCGCACCGTGCTGGGCGTCGGTGATCATGCCCGCCTGGCTGCCCGTGAACGACCTGGCGTCGTGCCCCATGCTCTTGATGGCCATCGCCAGCAGCGCCATGGAGATGCGCTCCCCCGCCGTCAGCAGCATGTCCAGCTCGCGCGGCGCGGGCAGCAGGGAGACCCGGTTGGCGAGATCCAGCAGGTCGTCGGTCGTGTCGCCCATCGCGCTGCCGGCGCCGACGACCTCGTTGCCGGCCTTGCGCGTCTCGACGACCCGCTTCGCGACCCGCTTGATGCTCTCGGCGTCGGCGACGGACGAGCCGCCGAACTTCTGCACGATCAGGCTCACTGGGTGGGGAGGCCTTCCTCGGGGAGGGGGCGGGCGCGCCGATCGGCGCCGCACGAGTGTATCGACGGCCCGGCGCGCCCTCGGCGGCGGCCGGCGCGCGCGCCCGCAGTGCCTCAGGCGGCGCGGAGGAACGGGATCAGCGCGCCGTTCACGGCGGCCGGCGCCTCCTCCGCCGGGTAGTGCCCGGCATCGCGGACGACGACCGAGTGCAGGCGGGCGACCGCGTGCGACAGCCCTTCGGCCACCTGGGCGCCGCGGCCGTGCGCGCCCGCGATCGCGAGTCCCGGCATCGGCAGCCGGCGTCGCACGGCACGACGGACCGCCTGGGCGTCGACGCCCTCCGCGCGGTGCAGCGCGAGCGTGGCGGCCAGGCCGACGTCGGAGGCGTAGGCGCTCATGTAGCCGACGTGCGCGTCGAACTCGAGGCCCGCGGGGCCCGAGCTGCCTCCGAGGAAGGCGTCGACGGTCGCGTCCAGCCGCCCGGCCAGCAGCCGCTCGGCCACTCCCTCCGGCGCGGTGAACAGGTGCCGGTGCCACGAGGGGTAGGTGGACGCCTCGGGCGCCTCCACCTCGATGCCGGGCGCCAGGTCCTCCTCCACCGCGACGGCGGCGACCCGACCCGGCTGCTCGGCGGCCATCAGCAGCGCGATCGTCGCCCCGACGTCGTGCCCGACCACGGCGAAGCGGCGCACCCCGAGCGCGTCGAGCGCGGAGAGCACCTCCCGGGCGAGCGTCGCCTTGGCGTGGTCGCCACGCCCGGTCGAGCGGTCGCCCAGGCCCCGCGCCTCCACCTCGATCGTGCGGTACCCGGCGCGCAGCAGCTCGGGCACGACGTGTCGCCAGTGCAGGGCGGTGACCGGCCAGCCGTGCAGCAGCACGACGACGGGCCCGCGGCCCGAGTCGGTCAGGTCGATGGAGGTGCCAGCGCCGATCGGGACGAGCATGCGGGATCGTACCGCCGGCACCGGCTCGGGGCGGGGAGGCCGGCCCGCCCGCGCGGGTCAGCGCTCGACGAGCCGCCGGCCCTCGAAGGCGCGCCCCAGCGTGACCTCGTCCGCGTACTCCAGGTCACCACCGACGGGCAGGCCGGAGGCGAGCCGGCTGACGGGCACCTCCATGGTGCGCAGCAGCCGGGACAGGTAGGTGGCGGTCGCCTCCCCGGTCATGTTCGGGTCGGTGGCCAGGATGACCTCCTGCACCTCGCCGTCCGCGAGCCGCTGCACCAGCTCGCGGATGCGCAGGTCGTCCGGCCCGATGCCGTCGATCGGGCTGAGCGCGCCGCCGAGCACGTGGTACAGCCCGCGGTACTCGCGGGTGCGCTCGATCGCGGCGACGTCCTTCGGCTCCTCGACCACGCAGATCGATGCGCGGTTGCGGCGCTGGTCGCGGCAGATGCCGCAGCGGTCCTGATCGGCGACGTTGCCGCACAGCGAGCAGAAGCGAACCTTCTCGCGCACCTCGAGCAGGATCTCGCCCAGTCGCCGCACGTCGAAGCCGCGGGTCTGCACGATGTGGAAGGCGATGCGCTGCGCCGACTTCGGCCCGACGCCGGGCAGCCGGCCCAGCTCGTCGATCAACTCCTGGACGATGCCCTCGTACACCTAGCGCACCTCGGTCGGGCTGATCACGGTCTCCTCCAGGAAGCTGGCGCCCAGGATCTCGCGCACCACGGCTTCGCCGTAGCGGTGCTCCTCGTCGGGCCGCAGGGGCGGCACGGGACGGGTCGCCCGCGGGGCCGGGGCCGGGGCGGGCTCGGGGGCGGGTGCCGGCTCGGGCTCCGGATCCGGAGCATCCGCATCGGTCGGCGGCGGCACGGCGCCCCAGCCCGACGGCGGCTGCGGCTCGGACACGACGACCGACGCCGCGGCGCGCGGTGCCGGTGCGGGGGCCGGGACGCTCGCCGGAGCGGGCGCTGCGGCGCGCGGCGCCTCCACGGCGGGGGCGGCCGCCCTCGGCGCCGCGGGCTCGGCGGCGGGCGCGGGCGCCGAAGGGCGGGAGCCCCAGGACGGCGCGGCGGGAGCGGCGGCCTGCGGCGCCGCCGGGCCGGAGGCGGTCGGCAGCACGGCGGCGGGCGCGGGCGGCGGCACCGCCTGCTGCTCGCCGTCGACCCGGGGCTTGAACTTCACGCGGAGCCCCAGCACGTCGACGATCGCCTGCCGCAGGACCTCGCTGACGCCTCCGCCGGTGGCGGTGGGGCGGAAGCCGTCCACGTCCTGCCGGCTGACGAACGACAGGGTCAGCACGTCCCCCTCGAACGCGCGGGGGTGCGACGTGTAGACGACGGCCCACGCGCTGCGCTTGGCGCGCTGCACCGTCTCCAAGATCTCCGGCCAGGCGTCGCGCACGTGCTGGATCGTCATGGCGCCCGGTGCGACCGCCGCGGTCGGAGGCTCGGCGGGCCGGGGCGGGGCGACGTCGGCGGGCGGGGTCGCCCCGCGCGACGCAGGGGCGAGGTCGGGCGACGGCGGCGGCACGTCGAACGCGGGCGGCGGCACCGCCGCGACGGACCGCTGCTCGACCGGGGCCGGCGGTGCGGCGGCTGCGCCCTCGACGCCGACGCGGCGCTCGAGGCGCTCCAGCCGGGTGGCGGCGCCCTCGGCCCCGGCCGGGGGCACCAGCATCCGGGCGGTCATCAGCTCGAGGTGCAGCCGGGGGGAGGTCGCGCCGACCATCTCGTCCAGCGCATCGCTGACGATGTCGGCGACCCGCGACAGCTCGGCGGCGCCGAAGCGCTGCGCCTGCACGATCAACGCGCCGATCTGGTCCGCCGGCACCCCGCGCAGCACGCTCGCGGCGGAATCGCCGGTCGCCGCGACCACGATCAGGTCGCGCATGCGCTCCAGCAGGTCCTCGACGAAGCGGCGCGGGTCCTGCCCGGTCTGCACGATGCGGTCCACCGCGGTGAAGGCGCCGGCCGCGTCCCGCTCCGCGACCGCGGTGACGACCTCGTCGATCAGCGTCGCGCCCGTGTAGCCGAGCAGCGCGGTGGCGCGGTCGTAGGCGACGGTCGAGCCCTCCGACCCGGCGATCATCTGGTCGAGCAGGGACAGGGTGTCGCGCACCGATCCGCCGCCGGCCTTGACGACCAGGGGCAGGACGCCGGGCTCGACCTGCACGCCCTCCTCCGCGCAGAGGCCCGCCACGTAGTCGAGCAGCACCGCGGGCGCGACGAGGCGGAAGGGGTAGTGGTGCGTGCGCGAGCGGATGGTGCCGATGACCTTCTCCGGCTCGGTCGTCGCGAACACGAACTTCACGTGCTCCGGCGGCTCCTCCACCAGCTTGAGCAGCGCGTTGAAGCCCTGCGGCGTCACCATGTGCGCCTCGTCGAGGATGAAGATCTTGTAGCGGTCGCGCGCCGGTGCGAACACCGCCCGCTCGCGCAGGTCGCGGGCGTCGTCGACGCCGTTGTGGCTGGCCGCGTCGATCTCGACCACGTCGAGGGAGCCGCCGCCGCCGCGCCCCAGCTCGACGCAGCTGGGGCAGGTGCCGCAGGGGGTGTCGGTGGGGCCCTCGGCGCAGTTCAGGCAGCGCGCCAGGATGCGGGCGGAGGTGGTCTTGCCGCAGCCGCGCGGGCCGCTGAACAGGTAGGCGTGGTTGACGCGGTCCGTCCGCAGCGCGGTGCGCAGCGGATCGGTGACG
>JAKONM010000155.1 GCA_022701925.1 Microbacteriaceae bacterium | reverse complement strand
CGGCGCCCACCATCGCTGCACCGGCCAGCGCCGGCCCGTTCCCGTCAGCAGCGCACGAGGAGGAGCCACCATGCCGACGCCGGAGGAGTTCGCCCTGGCCTGGGCCAGGTCCTGCTACGCCGAGTCGCGCCACGACGGGCAGCGGGCGCTGGACGCGCTGCTCGACCGGCGCCTCGACGAGGACGGCTGAACCGCGCAGCCGAGGAGTCGGCCGAGGAGGTCGGGGAGGACACCGGCGGGCTACCCCGATGAGGTGCTCCAGGGCCTGGCACGGGGAGTCGATGGTCCTGGCGTGAGGACCCGCCCGCCCCAGCGCCCCAGGACGTCAGCGCTGCTGACCCCTGGCAGCAGGCCGGTCGCCCTCCTGCCGACGCGCCCGGCGTGGGTGCTCATGGGCGTGCTCTTCACCGCCGTGGGCGTGCTCGTCATCTCCACGACGCTGATGCCGGCGGCCAGCGGCGCGCGGACCTCCTGGCTGGTGCGGCTCACCAACGTGCTGGCGCTCGCCAGCGGTGCTGTGTCGCTGCTCTTCTCCGGGCGCCTGCCGCGGGCGGTGCTGACCCCCTTCATCCACGTCGGGACCGCGCTGATCACGGTGTGCCTGGCCGCCTCGGGCGGTCACAGCACCGCTGTGGCCTACGCGTGCACGTACCTCGTGGCCACGGTGTACGGGCGCTTCGTCATGTCGCGCCGCCAGGCCGACCTGCACTTCGCGCTCATGGTCGCCTCGGGGGCGCCCGTGCTGGCGGTGCAGCCGGGGGTGACGGCCGGTGAGGTCGTCGTCGTGTGGGGCATGGGTGCCATGCTCACCGGCGCCGTCCGGTGGCTGGTCACGGCGCTGCAGGCCACCGAGTACGACTCGACGACCCGCCTGCCCAACCGGCGCGGCCTGGAGCGGATGCTGGTCTCGGCGCTCGCCGACGCGACCCGGCCGGCGCTGGTCGTGCTGGAGGTCGACGCCCTCCAGCAGGTCGACCGCACCCGGGGGCGCGACGCCGGTGACCAGCTCCTGCGGCAGCTCACCACCACCTGGACCGACCTCCTGCCGGCCGGGGCGTCGCTGACCCGCTGCAGCGGCACCGGCTTCGCCGCCGTGCTCCCCCGCACCGGGCTGGCGCACGCGACGTCGCTCGCGGAGGTCCTGCGCGCCGCTGCCGAGCCCACCGCCCCCTGCGCCGTGGGCAGCGCCGCCCTCGCGCGCGGGGAGTCCCCTGCCGAGCTCGTGACGCGAGCGGAGCAGGCCGCCGGCTGGGCGCGGGAGCTGGGCGGCGGTCGCGTCCACGAGCACCCCGGCCCGGGGCAGGAGGGGCGCGAGCTGCGGCTGGCGCTGCTGCGCGGTGAGCTGGTGGTGCACTTCCAGCCCATCATCGCCCTGGCCGACCGCAGCGTGGTGGGCGCCGAGGCGCTCGTGCGGTGGCGCCACCCCCGGCGCGGGCTGCTCGGCCCCGGGCAGTTCCTGCCCGACGTGGAGCGCTTCGGCCTCGGGCTGGAGCTCGGGCGCACGGTCCTGGCGGCCGCGTGCCGTGAGGCGGCCACCTGGCCGGCCACCGGCGACGGCGAGGGCGCGCCCTACCTGTCGGTCAACACCACGGGCGAGGAGCTGCTCTCCGAGGGGTACGCGGACGCCGTCGAGCAAGCGCTGCTCGCCAGCGGCCTGCCCCCCACGAGGCTGCTGCTCGAGCTCGTCGAGGACGACCACGACACCACCTCCGACGTCGTCCGGCGCAACCTGCGGCGCCTCCAGGACATCGGGGTGCGCACCGCCGTCGACGACTTCGGCACCGGCTACTCGAGCCTCGACCGGCTCCGGCGCTCCGGCAGCGCGGTGCTCAAGATCGACCGCAGCTTCATCGTCGACATCCGGTCCGCCGACCAGGAGGCGCCCCTGGTGAGCGCGGCCCTGGCCCTCGCCTCGGCGCTGGGCATGAGCGCCGTCGCCGAGGGGGTCGAGGAGGAGGCGCAGGCCCGGTGGCTGCACGCCAACGGCTGCGACCTGGCGCAGGGCTGGCTGTTCAGCCCCGCCGTCCCCGCCGAGCAGCTGGTGGCGATGCTCAGCCCCGCCACCGTCGAGGCCTGACCCCCGCAGGTGGGTGCTCCACTCGTGCGGCGGAACCACGTAGCGTGACCGCGTGGACTTCCCCGCCACCGCTGGCTACGCCGTGCTCGACCTCGAGACCACCGGCTTCTCCCCGCGCACGGAGCGCATCGTCGAGGTGGCCGTCGTCCACGTCTCGCCGGACGGCCGGGCGGGTGCGGAGTGGTCGACGCTGGTGCACCCCGACCGGTCGACCGTCGGCGCGACGCACGTCCACGGCATCCGCCCCGCCGACGTCCGGGGCGCACCGCGCTTCGCCGACGTCGCCGGCGCGCTGGTCGAGCAGCTGGCGGGCCGCGTGCTCGTCGCGCACAACGCGAGCTTCGACGTGCCGTTCCTGCGCGCCGAGTTCGAGCGCGCCGGTGTGGCGATGCCCGAGGTGGCCGAGCTGTGCACCCTGCGCGAGAGCCGGCTGCACCTGCCCGACCTGCTGAGGCGCAAGCTCGCCGACTGCTGCAGCGCCGCCGGTGTGACGCTCAGCGGGGCGCACTCGGCCCTCGGTGACGCGCGGGCGACCGCCGAGCTGCTCGGCTGCTACATCCGCACCGGAGGCCCGAGCGCCCACGCAGCGCTGCTGCACCGGGCGACGACGACGCCGTGGCCGCCCGTCCCCGCTCCGCGGTGGTCCCCCGAGCTGCGGCAGCGACGGGTCGTCGGCGGCCGGGTCGTCGCCTCGTCGCCTGCCTCCCCCGTCGGGGCGGGTGCCGGTGGGTCTGCGGTGTTCCGGCGCTCGGCGGAGGTACCACGCATAGTGCCGTTATCAGGTGCTGGGTCGAGGAGGCCGCTCGACCGCCCGCTGCGCGCCGGTGACGCCGTCGTCTTCACCGGAGGCGACCCCGACGTCCGCAGCCTGCTCGAGCTGCGGGCCCGCGAGCGCGGGCTGCGGGTGACCAGCGCCGTCTCCGGCCGGACGAGGCTGCTCGTCACCGACGACCCCGGCTCGGGCACCACGAAGGCGCGGCGCGCCCAGCAGCTCGGGACGCCGGTCGCGGACCTCGACACCGCTGCCGCCCTCATCGAGGCGCTGCCCGCGGCTGAACTGACGGGGTCGACGACGACGACGCGCGCCGTCGTCGACCTGCGGGCGGTCGAGGAGAGGGCCGCGCAGCTGCGCACCTGGCGCTGACGCCGTTCCAGGCGTCGCTCGGGCGCGGCTCAGGCGGACGGGGCGGGCAGGCGCACCGTGCTGCTGTACCCGAGGCGTCGACCGAGGACGGCGAGCGCCTTGATGACCGGGACCCCGAGGCGCTGCGCGAGGTCGTTCGGCAGCGCGAACTCGTCGAGGTGGTCGGCGAAGACGACCGCGAGCAGCAGGGGGTTGCGGGCGAGACCGGCGCGGGAGGCGCGGCCGCTGGTGGCGACGGCGCAGAAGGTGGCGAAGTACTCCTCGGTGCGCAGCGCCGGCGCGAGCCGCACGCGCACCAGGGAGCCCTCCGGAGCGGAG